>USSP01000152.1 GCA_900557385.1 uncultured Lachnospiraceae bacterium | reverse complement strand
AGACAGGTAAGACCGTTCGTCCTCACGTATACTTTGCAATCGGTATTTCCGGTGCAATCCAGCATACAGCAGGGATGGAAGAGTCTGACATCATCATCGCAATCAACAAAGATGATTCTGCTCCAATCTTCGATGTAGCAGACTACGGTATTGTTGGCGATCTGAACAAGATTGTTCCTAAGCTCACAGAGGAGCTGAAGAAGGTAGTGAAATAATTAACGTTGTAAAAAATCCTTCTTTCACATAGAATGTGAAATGAGTATCCCGTGGAGATTTTCTCTGCGGGATATTTTTTTTTGCTTTTTTTACAGGAAACGGGAAATCATTATGTAAAGTTTAGATAAAGTTAAACTCTTTTGACTTGTGCTTTAAGGCATATTTCGGTATAGTATAGTAGTATTTATGTATAGCATGATATAATTGTGCATACGCGACAGGCATGCCGGGAGAGCAGTGGTGCAGTCTGCCAATATAATGAGTGTCCGTTAAGGGCGCGGGATGGAGGAAACATGTTAGAGATATTAAAATCACTATTATTTGGAATTGTAGAGGGAATTACGGAATGGCTTCCGGTCAGCAGTACCGGTCATATGATCTTACTGAATGAGTTTGTCACCATGAATGTGTCCCAGGAATTCTGGGATATGTTTCTGGTAGTGATCCAGCTGGGAGCAATTCTGGCAGTCGTTCTTCTTTATTGGAATAAAATCTGGCCTTTCCGAAAGAAAAAGCCGGGAAAATCCATGGTCAAGAAGAGCATTATCACCTTATGGATAAAAATTATCGTGGCCTGCATCCCCGCTGCTATTGTGGGTGTACTGTTCGATGATGTGCTGGATGCCTTGTTTTACAATTACACCTGCGTGTCTATTGCATTGATTGTCTTTGGTATCGCCTTTATCTTTATCGAAAACTGGAATAAAGGAAAAATCCCGAAAATCAATAGTCTGAAGGAACTTGACTATAGAACGGTAATGCTCATTGGTGTTTTCCAGCTCATTGCGGCAATTTTTCCCGGAACCTCCCGTTCCGGCGCTACCATTGTGGGAGCCTTGCTGTTAGGAGTATCCCGTACCGTGGCAGCAGAATTTACTTTCTTCCTGGCAATTCCGGTTATGTTTGGGGCGAGCCTGCTAAAGATTGTCAAATTTGCTGTGTCCGGTATCGCTATCTCCGGCATGGAAGTGATCATTCTGCTGGTGGGTATGCTGGTGGCATTTCTGGTGTCGGTCTTTGTGATCCGTTTCCTGATGGGTTACATCAAGAAACACGACTTCAAGGTTTTTGGCTGGTATCGAATCGTACTGGGTATCTTAGTTCTCGTTTATTTTTTTACAAGAGAGATATAACATAAAAAGAGCTGCGAAAAACGCAGCTCTTTCAATTCCTATGTATTTGTCATTAAATTCATTAAATAAAGAAATTTCCGGTTACTTCACCGTTGATTACATAGTAGCACTGGCTCTCTTCCGGCTTTACGTATAACTCAACAGATTTGAAATCGCCAACCTTCTTTTTCAGATCGTATTTCCACACATCTTTTGCAATCTTTACCAATTCGTCGGTGTTGTAGCTCTTTCCGCCGAACTGTACATTGATGGAAGCCTTTACTTCCTTCTTTGCGGTAGCTTTCTTGGCAGCGGTGGTAGCCTTCGTGGTTACTTTCTTTACTTCCTTCTCTGCTTTTGCAACGACGGGCTTTACTTCCTTTGCAGCGTCTTTGACAGCTTTCTTTGCTTCCTTAACAGAAGGATTCTCGTTGACGGCCTTCACAGCCTTGCTTACGCTTTCCTCTGCAGCCTTTGCAATCGGTGCAGCTTTTTTAGTCACATCCGCTACTGCCTTTTTTGCTTGTGCCTGTACAGCTTTTTTCTTTTCTTCCATAATAAATAATCCTCATTTCTGGAGCGTACTCCACAAGGCTGTTTTGTGACGCTCCTCCACAAATGCCCTGGTTCTTCCCTAAATCCATTACTGAATTTGTCTGTAGTGTAGTTCATATTAAGGAAAAAGTCAAATTGTTAACAGATTTTTTATAATTATTTTGCTTTTCAGGTGTTGACATTAGATAAGGATGGTGGTAGTTTAAGTACATAAAGATATTAGCACTCTATCAAGTTGAGTGCTAACAATCTTAAAACAACGGTGACGGAACAGAAGTTAGGAGGGATTCTGGATGCAGTTGGATGAAAGAAAAATGAAAATATTGCAGGCCATTATCCGAAACTATCTGGAAACCGGTGAGCCGGTGGGAAGCCGGACCATTTCAAAATACACGGATTTGAATTTAAGTTCCGCAACGATACGAAATGAGATGGCAGATCTGGAGGAACTGGGATATATTTTACAGCCCCATACCTCATCCGGACGTATTCCTTCCGATAAGGGCTACCGCTTATATGTGGATACCATGATGGCAGACAAAGAGCGGGAGACGGAAGAACTGAAGGGAATGCTTCTGGAAAAAGAAGAGAAAATGGAAAACCTGCTGAAGCAGGCGGCGAAGCTGCTGGCCAACAGCACCAACTACGCAACCATGATTTCAGCACCTTCCCAGCACCACAACAAGGTCAAGTTCATACAGCTCTCCAGAGTGGATGAACATCAATTGCTTGCCGTGGTGGTAGCGGAAAGCAATCTCATCAAGAATACGATCCTTCAGGTAGAAGAAAACCTGGATGATGAGACCTTGTTTAAGCTGAATATGTTATTGAATACCCACTTAAACGGGCTGTCCGTTGATGAAATCAATTTAGGCATGATTGCAGCCATGAAACAGCAGGCAGGGATTCACAGCGACATCGTCAGCAATGTGATTGATGCCGTAGCGGATACCATTAAAGAGGAAGAGGACTTAGAGGTCTACACCAGCGGTGCCAATAACATTTTCAAATATCCGGAACTGGCAGATCAGGAAAAGGCCAGCGAACTCATCAATACCTTTGAAGAGAAGCAGGCACTTACCGAACTGGTACAGCAGAACCTGATGGATGAGTCCAATGAGACGGGAATTCAGGTATACATCGGTAATGAGACGCCCATCCAGTCCATGAAGGACTGCAGTGTCATCACTGCTACCTATGAACTGGGAGAAGGGATGAAAGGAACCATTGGTATCATTGGTCCGAAACGAATGGATTACGATAAAGCGGTCGGAGCACTGAAGACATTAAAGAATCAGTTGGATGACCTGTACAAAAAATAAACCCCTGAGTGGTAACGGAGGTCTGGAATGTCAGAAAAAGAAAACAAAGAAGAAAAAGAAGAAGTATTAGAGGAAATCCTGGAAGACCTGGAAGCTGACGCATCCGCAGAAAAATCTGAGGAGCCAAAGGAAGAACAGCCGGAGGAAAAAGCGGAAGCACATGAAGAGAAGGGTCATAAAAAGAAAAAGGATAAAGCGGATAAGAAAACAGAGGAACTGAAAGAGAAAGTCGATCAGCTTCAGGACAAATGCATGAGACAGATGGCAGAGTTCGAAAATTTCCGCAAACGTAGTGAAAAAGAAAAGTCTGCAATGTTTGAGACCGGAGCCAAGAGTGTCATTGAAAAGATTCTCCCGGTGGTCGATAACTTTGAAAGAGGGCTGGCAACCATACCGGAGGAAGAGAAAGGTTCTCCTTTCGCGGACGGCATGAATATGATTTACCGCCAGCTTATGACTGAACTGGAAAACATGGGTGTGAAACCCATCGAGGCCGTTGGTCAGGAATTTAATCCGGATTTACACAATGCAGTGATGCAGGTGGAATCCCAGGAGTTTGAGTCCGGTGTTATTGCACAGGAACTCCAAAAAGGTTATACCTACCACGACAGTGTTGTAAGACACAGCATGGTAGCTGTTGCACAGTAAAAAATCACATTGAATATATGGGAGGAAAAAGACATGAGTAAAATTATTGGTATTGACTTAGGTACAACCAACAGCTGTGTAGCTGTTATGGAAGGTGGTAAACCCACCGTTATCGCAAACCAGGAAGGCGCAAGAACTACACCTTCTGTTGTAGCATTCACCAAGAATGGTGAAAGACTTGTAGGTGAGCCTGCAAAACGTCAGGCAGTAACTAACGCCGACAACACCATTGCTTCCATCAAGAGGGATATGGGTACTGACCATGGTCGTACCATTGATGGTAAGAAGTATTCTCCTCAGCAGATTTCCGCAATGATTCTGCAGAAACTGAAAGCAGATGCTGAGAACTACTTAGGGGAGCCTGTAACCGAAGCTGTCATCACCGTTCCTGCATACTTCAACGACGCACAACGTCAGGCAACCAAGGATGCCGGTAAGATTGCAGGTCTGGATGTAAAACGTATCATTAACGAGCCTACTGCAGCAGCACTGGCATACGGCTTGGATAATGAAAAAGAGCAGAAAATCATGGTATACGATTTAGGTGGTGGTACCTTTGATGTATCTATCATCGAAATCGGTGATGGTGTCATCGAAGTTCTTTCTACCAACGGTGATACCCACTTAGGTGGTGATGACTTCGACCAGAAGATTATCGACTGGATGTTAGCAGAGTTCAAGAACCAGGAAGGTATTGATCTTTCCGGCGATAAGATGGCAATGCAGAGATTGAAAGAGGCTGCAGAGAAGGCAAAGAAAGAGCTCTCCTCCGCTACCACAACCAATATTAACCTGCCTTTCATTACTGCTACTGCAGAAGGACCGAAACACTTTGATATGAACCTGACCCGTGCGAAATTCGAGGAACTGGTACATGACCTCATTGAGCGTACCGCAATCCCCGTACAGAACGCAATGAAGGATGCAGGCTTAAACTACAACGATGTTTCCAAGGTACTGCTGGTCGGCGGTTCTACCCGTGTGCCTGCTGTACAGGAGAAGGTAAAACAGTTAACCGGTAAAGAGCCTAATAAGTCCTTGAACCCTGATGAGTGTGTAGCACTGGGTGCTTCCATTCAGGGTGGTAAACTGGCAGGCGATGCCGGTGCCGGGGATATCCTCTTACTGGATGTAACTCCTCTGTCTCTGTCCATCGAGACCATGGGAGGTGTTGCAACCCGTTTGATCGAAAGAAATACCACGATTCCTACCAAGAAGAGTCAGGTGA
>USSP01000151.1 GCA_900557385.1 uncultured Lachnospiraceae bacterium | reverse complement strand
GCTTTTTATGTGTGGCAATATGGTCAAAAGTAATGCGAAATAGTTGGCCCACGCGTGTCCCACGGGGCTTTTTTTACCATAATGTCCTACGTTTGTCCCACGCAAGGCTCTATTTTTATATAGCCAAAGTATCGTTTATGACGGCTGCAGGATCCTCTTTTTCGTCCATGATGTGGTTGTAAACATTAAGCACCATCTTTTCCGTGTCCCCCATCAGCTGAGCTATTTTTTTAATGCTGATCTCCGGCACTTTGTAACATAGGTTTGGTTTGACAGGTACTATTCTCTTATTTGGAATCATTTTCCACCTATCTTTTACTCATTTATTAGCTTCTGGCTTTTCAGATAATAATAAATCCCATCATCTGTCACGCTTTCACGAATATCAGTCGCAATTTCTTTCACTTTTTCAGCTGCGTTTCCCATTGCAATCCCTTTTCCAACGGATAGTAACATATCAATATCATTTTCTCCATCTTTTGTTGGGGGCGTCATTCCTAAATTACGAAGAAAAATGGAAGACACGTAATAAAATAGACACGTAATAAAATAGAAATTGACGAAATCTCAGATTTGACCTAAGATAGAGAAAAAAATGAGGGAGGTAATATCATGATATTTCAGGCGAGAACAATATCTTTAAAGGATGGGCGTACCTGTATTCTGCGTCCGGTGGAAGTGAAAGATGCAGCGGACATGATTGAATATCTGAGAATTTCCTCCGGAGAGACCCCCTTCCTTTTACGGTACGCAGATGAGATCACTTTTACTGTGGAAAGCGAAGAACAATTTCTGGAAAGCAAAAGAAATGATCCCAGAGAACTCATGATGGTAGCGGAGATTGATGGTGTCATTGCCGGAAATTGTGGAATTATGACACTTGGTAATTTACGGCGTGTATATCATCGTTGTGAATTTGGCATTGCTTTGGTGGAGGCATACTGGCATCTGGGAATTGCTTCTGCCATGATGACTTATGCGTTTGAACTGGCGAAAGAGATGGGCTATGAACAGGCAGAATTGGCCGTAGTGGAAGGAAACCAGCGTGCAAAAGCACTCTATGAACACTTTGGTTTTCAAGAAACAGGTAAACATTTGCATGCACTGAAATATGACGATGGAAGCTACAGGGATGAGTACACCATGGTAAAATTTTTATAAAAATAGAAGTACCCCAAAGTGGTACTTCTATTTTTTTGTTGCGTAATATCTGGTATGATAGGAGTGAAAATCAAATACGGAGGCAGGTCAATGCAAAAAGAAATCAGAGAGAAGCTCCTGGAAATGCAAGATTTAAAATATAAAGAATTTCATTCCGGTTTATGTCCCAATGTGGATCATATTATCGGGATACGTGTTCCGGTGCTGCGTGCATACGCCAAGGAACTGCTAAAACAATATTCAGTGGAGCAGTTATTGGCAGAAATCGGAGAATTTTATTATGAAGAATTACTCTTGCGCGGCATGCTGATCGGTTTATGTAAGGAAAAAAATTTTGCAGTAGTAGCGGATTATATACGTGATTTCGTGCCCAAAATCAATAGTTGGGGAGTGTGTGACACTTTTTGTGCAGGATTGAAAATCACAAAGAAATATCCGGATGAGATGTGGAAACTGATACAGCCCTACTTTCAATCAGAGAATGAATTTGAAATTCGATTTGCCGTTGTGATGTTGTTAGATTTTTATATTGATGCAGAGCATATTGGGACCGATCTGAAAATTCTGGATCAGATTCATTGTGCAACCTATTATGTACAAATGGCAGTCGCATGGGCTTTATCGATTTGTATGATTAAGTTTTATGAAGAAACGAAGTCCTACATGCTTAGTGAAAAATGTTCTCTGGATCTTTTCACCTATAATAAGACATTACAGAAGTCGATCGAATCTTATCGGCTTACAGCAGAGCAAAAGAATGAGATGCGGCAGATGAAAAGAAAGTAGCTTTTGAGAAAAGTAAGTAATGAGGAAAGAATTTTTATGGAAGAAAAAAGAATTTTACAGGCAGTAGAGGCAGATAAGACAGAATTATGGAAATTATATAAGGCACAGCTGGGACAGGAATTTTGTGCATGGGACGAGCATTATCCGGATATGCAGGACATTGAGGGCGATTTAAGCCGGGATGCCTTATTTGTAATGCGGAATGCAAAGAATGAAATCATTGCGGCCATATCATTGGATGAGGACGAAAATGTAGAAAATCTTCCCTTTTGGACGGAAGCATTGCAGCCTGGTGGAGAAGTGGCGAGACTGGTCGTACGGGCAGACTATCAGAATCAAGGCATTGCCAGGGAGATGATTCAATATGCGATGAAAGTTTTAAAGGAACGGGGCAGAAAAAGCGTTCATTACATGGTGAATAAAGAAAACCTGAAGGCAGTTCGATCTTATGAGCATCTGCACTTTAAATTGGTAGGAGAGTGTACCATGTATGAGCAGCCCTTTTTATGTTATGAGCAGAAATTGTAAGAAATAGACAGAGGCAGATTATGAGACGTTTAAAGGAGCATTTTTGGAAAAAGAACAGGGGGTTGCAGCGTTCCGTTAATGACTTAGGACGGGAAGTACTGCTGTCGCCGAACTTTAACAGATCCCGGTATTTTACCCAGCATGGAGATGTATCTGTGCGGCGACACAGCCTGGATGTGGCACGTACCAGTCTGGATATCAGCCAGAAGCTGGAAAAACTGGGAATTCACAGCAGTAAAAAGGACCTGGTAAGGGGCGCATTGCTCCACGATTATTTTCTTTATGACTGGCACGATAAAAACCGACCGGATTTTAAGCCCTGGCATGGCTTTTATCATCCGGGAGTGGCTTTAAAAAATGCCAGTAAAGAGTACCATTTATCACCCAGGGAAAAGGATATTATAAAAAAGCACATGTGGCCGTTAACAGTGATTCCCCCTATGTACAGGGAGGCCTGGATCGTGTCCACTGCTGATAAAGTCTGTTCTTTACGGGAGACGCTGCGAGGAAAACACCATTGAGCCGATTATATGATAAATTACTTCAATATAGCAAAGAAGACTATTACCCCTATCATATGCCGGGGCATAAACGGCGGATGCAGGGAAGACCATTGGAAAATCTCTATGACATTGACATTACGGAGATTGATGGTTTTGATAATCTGCATCATGCGGATGGAATTTTAAAGGAAATCCAGGAGCGTGCAACAGCACTTTGGAGAACGAAAAAGACATATTTTCTTGTCAATGGAAGTACTTGTGGCTTACTGGCTGCAGTTGCCACAGCAGCTGGAAACAAGAAGGTTTTTCTAATGGCCCGTAATTGCCACAAGGCAGCCTATCATGGAATTTATGTAAACCATGCCAAAGTACATTATATTTATCCGGAGGCAGATGGATCCACATCCTGTGACTACGCTGGTGGAGCATTATGGGAAAACGACTCGGTTGGTTTTGCAGGAAAAATTACGCCGGAATCTGTAAAGGAGTCCTTACAAACTTGTGCAGAAGCCGGTGAGCAGGTGGCTGCGGTATTAATCACTTCTCCTACCTATGAAGGAATTGTGTCAGATATACCTGCGATTGCGCAAATTTGTCATGAAGCAGGAACCATATTGATCGTGGATGAAGCACACGGTGCACATTTCGGATTTGCGGAACATTATCCGGAGAGTGCGGTGCATCAGGGAGCAGATCTGGTGATTCAGAGTGTTCACAAGACCTTGCCTGCCATGACCCAGACGGCGTTGCTGCATTTGTGCAGCGATCGGGTGGATCGCCATCGGCTGGAACGGTTTTTAGCCATTTATCAGACCAGTTCTCCTTCTTATATTATGATGAGCAGCATCGACCTTTGCATGGACATCATGGAGCAGGAGGGACGACAGCGTTGGGCAGAGAGATTGACAGATGTTCGTCGTTTTCGACAGGAAATTTCCTCTTTAAAACATATTCGTATTTTTTTCCCATCCGATCCACTAAAATTCATTGTTTCCGTGGACGGTTCTAAGATGACAGGAAAGCAGTTTTATGATATTCTATTGAGTGAGTATCATCTGCAAATGGAAATGGCAGCCGGGAATTATGTACTTGCCATGTTTTCCATGATGGATGAGACGATGGGGTACCGCAGATTAGCGAGAGCACTGTTAAAGATTGATAGCCGGTTGGAGAATGCAGATGAGGGGACAGACAAGGAAAATCTGCAAGGGGAAAAGAGTGGTAGTACATCGTGGCAATTGATCTGCCCACAGACAGTACTTCCCATCTATCAGGCTTATGATGCACCTTTCCGATTGGTGGCGTTAAAGGAGGCAACAGGACATATCGCAGCGGAATTTGTATCCTTATATCCACCGGGAATTCCACTTTTGGTTCCGGGAGAAAGGATTACTGCGGAGAATGTGGCAATGATCCAGACAAGTCTGCAACAGGGATTATCCGTGATTGGGATTGACCACGGAGAAAAACAACAGCGTATTGCGGTATTATAGCCGTAGCATAAATTCAGGAGGGATTTGACATGCGTAAAACAAAAATTATCTGCACCATTGGACCGGCATGTGAAAATGTTGGGACTTTGAAGGAAATGATGAAATCGGGAATGAACGTGGCGAGATTTAATTTTTCCCATGGAACCCACGAGGAGCAGCAGAGAAAGCTGGAATTGGTCAAGCAGGCGCGAAAAGAACTGGATACCACGGTTGCCACAATGCTGGATACCAAGGGACCGGAGATCCGTCTGATTGATATCCAAGGTGGTTCTGCTACATTAAAGGAAGGCAACGAGTTCATTCTTACCACAGAGGAAATTTTAGGTACGGAGAAACGCGTTTCCATTACCTACAAAAATCTGGTCCACGATTTGAAGCCCGGTGATACGGTATTGATCGATGACGGACTGATCGAATTATGTGTTGAGAAGGTGGAAAGCACAGAAATTCACTGTAAGGTAGTTCATGGAGGACCGATTTCCAATCATAAGGGAGTGAATGTACCCGGGGTACATCTGACGATGCCCTATGTAAGTGATGTGGATCGGGATGATGTGATTTTTGGCTGTAAACTTGGCTTTGATTTCCTGGCGGCTTCCTTTGTAAGATGCAAGGAGGATATTCTGGA
>USSP01000150.1 GCA_900557385.1 uncultured Lachnospiraceae bacterium | reverse complement strand
TACCATCCACACGGTGACTCGTCTGTTTATTTCGCAATGGTTCGTATGGCTCAGGAATGGGCAATGCGTTATCCTTTAGTAGATGGCCAAGGTAACTTTGGTTCTGTAGATGGTGATAGCCCCGCTGCCATGCGTTATACGGAGGCCAGGCTGCAGAAGATTACCCAGGAGAATTTTCTGGCAGATCTGGATAAGGATGTGGTGGATTTTGTTCCCAACTTTGATGAGACGGAAAAGGAGCCTGCCGTTCTTCCGGTAAAGATTCCGAATTTTCTTGTGAACGGTTCGGAGGGAATTGCAGTCGGTATGACGACCTCCACACCCCCTCACAATCTGGCAGAGGTCATTGACGCTACCAAGGCGTATATGAAGGATAATGAGATTTCTACCAGGGAACTGATGAAATACATAAAGGGTCCGGACTTCCCTACCGGTGGTATCGTTACCAACCAGAAGGAGCTTTTGGATATTTATGAGACCGGCGTGGGTAAGATTAAAATCCGTGGCAAGTTAGAAGTCGAAAAGGCAAAGGGCGGAAAAACCAATGTGGTCATCACAGAGATTCCTTACCCCATGATCGGAGCCAATATTTCCAAGTTCCTGCAGGATGTGGCTGCCCTGGCAGAATCCAAAAAGACACAGGATATCGTGGATATTACAAACCAGTCCTCCAAAGAGGGAATCCGCATTGTTATCGAACTGAGACGGGATGCGGATGTGGATAATTTCATCAATATGCTTTATAAGAAAACCCGTCTGGAAGATACCTTTGGCGTCAACATGCTTGCCATCGCCGGCGGACGCCCGGAAACCATGGGGCTGAAACAGATTATCAAGGCCAGTGTGGACTTCCAGTTTGAGGTCAACACCCGGAAATATACGAATCTGCTGAAGAAGGAACAGGAGCGCAAGGAAATCCAGGAAGGTCTGATTAAGGCATGTAATGTTATTGATTTAATCATAGAGATTCTCCGTGGCTCCCGTGACCGGAATATGGCAAAGGCCTGTCTGGTGGAAGGAAAAATAGACGGTATTAAGTTCAAAACCAGAGAATCCAAAATCATGGCAACACAGTTACAGTTTACAGAAGCACAGGCAAATGCTATTCTGGAAATGCGTTTATACAAGCTCATCGGTTTGGAACTGGATGCCCTGATCAAAGAGCATGAGGATACCATGGCGAATATCTTCCGATATGAGGACATTCTGGAGCGCCGGGACTCCATGGCACAGGTCATCATCAATGAACTGGATCAGATCAAGAAGGAATACGGCAGAAAGCGCCGCACCGTGATTGATAACGTGGAGGAGGCAGTTTTTGTAGAGAAACAGGTAGAGGAAATGGAAATCATGTTCCTCATGGATCGCTTCGGCTATGCAAAAACCGTGGATATGGTCACCTACGAGCGAAATAAAGAAGCTGCCGATTCTGAAAATAAATATGTGGTAAAATGCAGGAATACCGGTAAAATTTGTCTCTTTACAGATAGCGGACAATTATATACGGTTAAGGCAATGGATATTCCCTTTGGCAAATTCCGGGATAAGGGAATTCCTATTGACAATGTAAGCAATTACCATTCCGACAGGGAACAGATTCTGCTTGTTACCAGTCAGACGGAGCTGAACTTGTATCGTTTGATTTTCATGACGCAGCAGGCAAAGACGAAAATTGTTTCCGGTGGAGAATTTGATGTGGCAAAACGTACCGTAGCCGCCACAAAGCTTGTAGATGGAGATACGCTGTTAAGCGTAGCGGTATTAAAAGAACAGAAGCAGCTGGTATTACAGTCCCACGAAGGATTTTTCCTTCGGTTTGCATTGGATGAGATTCCCGAGCAGAAGAAGGGCGCGGTAGGTGTGCGTGCCATGAAGCTGGGAGATGCGGATTATCTGGAGGCTGTCTACTATAGTGAACCTACGGTAGAAACCATGATTCCCTATAAGGATAAAGAAATGGAAATTACCAGGGTGAAACTTGGCAAACGGGATTCCAAGGGTGTGAAGATCCGTTTATAGAAATATCATAGAATAACAGGAGGTGCATCATGCGTGTAATCGCAGGAACAGCCAGAAGTCTGCCTTTGAAAACGCCGACCGGGATGGATACCCGTCCTACGACGGATCGGATCAAAGAGACTTTATTTAACGTGATTCAGAACGAAGTGCCGGGAGCGGCATTTATCGATATGTTCAGTGGAAGCGGGGGGATTGGAATCGAAGCCCTAAGCCGCGGGGCGAGAAAATGCTATTTTTTGGAAAATGACAAAGAAGCCTTAAACTGCATCAGAGAAAATCTTAAATTTACCCGGTTTGAGGATCAGGCGGTCATTTTAAGTCAGGATGCGTTTCTTTCTCTGAATAATATCTTTGAGAAGGAAATTGATGTGATTTTTATGGATCCTCCTTATCGGCAGGACCTGGGAAAAAAAGCACTGCTGATTTTTAAATCCATGAAGAATGTGACGCCGGATACGTTACTGATTGTGGAAGCCTCCAAGGAGACGGATTTTGCCTATTTGGACGAGATGGGGTATGATCTTGTAAAAGAAAAAGTCTATAAGACAAATAAACACCTGTTTATCAGGAAGAAAGTGTAAGAAAATGAAGAGAGCTATTTACCCGGGAAGCTTTGATCCGGTGACCTTTGGACATCTGGATGTAATCCATCGCGCGTCACAAATGTTTGACGAATTAATCGTCAGTGTATTGAATAATACCACAAAGACGCCATTGTTTTCTGTGGATGAACGTGTTAAGATATTACAAATGGCAACGAAGGATCTGCCGAATGTTAAGATTGATTCATTCAGTGGACTTTTGATTGATTACGCCAAGGAAAAGGATGTACATGTATCGGTTCGAGGGTTGCGTGCAATTACGGATTTTGAGTATGAGCTGCAGATTGCACAGACGAATAAGCTGTTATCCCGTGGGGAACTGGATACGATTTTTCTGACCACCAGTCTGGAATATGCCTATCTGAGTTCCTCCAGTGTAAAGGAAATCGCGAGCTTTGGGGGAGATATCAGTATGTGCGTTCCCGATTTTGTGGCAGACCTTGTCTATGAGAAATATGGACATAAAGGAAATTGATTTAGGGAGATTAAGGTAGAACATGAGCAGTAAAATTGAACAACTGATTGATGATATTGAGGAATATATTGATACCTGTAAATATCAGCCTCTTTCCAAAACCAATATTGTTGTCAATAAAGAAGAAATCGACGAACTGTTACGGGAACTCCGGATGAAAACACCGGACGAGATTAAACGGTATCAGAAGATTATCAGTAATAAAGAAGCTATTTTGAACGATGCGAAACAGAAAGCCGAGGCGTTGATCAATGAGGCAACGGTTCACACCAATGAGCTGATCAATGAGCATGAGATCATGCAGCAGGCTTATGCACAGGCGAATGAGGTGGTTACCTTAGCTTCTAAGCAGGCACAGGAAATTCTGGACAATGCCACGATCGAGGCAAACAATGTGCGTAGCGCGGCAATGCAGTATATGGACGATATGCTGGCCAATCTGGAAGGAATCATTACACAGTCCATGGAGACAGCGTCCGGTCACTATCAGGGGCTTCTTTCTTCTCTTGGCAAATATAATGAGATCATTAAGTCCAATCGAAACGAACTGCATCCGGTGGAAGATGATGATCTGGAAAATGTAGTACTCAGTGATGGCAAAGATAGCGATAAGCTGGATTTAATGTAAGACAAAAGGTGCAGGTTTTATTCTGCACCTTAATTTTATCGTATCGGAAACTTGGTTTTCTATAGTGACATAGTAATGAGGATTAATATGCAGAAAAGAATAAAACGACTGTTTCTTGGTGTATTTATGGTGGGAATGATGTTGTTTGCAAATAAAATGGATGTCCGTGCGGAGGATGTGGTGGTTGTGATTGATCCCGGACATGGCGGGGAAAATCTGGGTGGCCAGTGGGCTGGTCATGATGAGAAGGATCTGACCATGGTGACTGCACAGGCGATGAAGGAATACCTGGAAATGTTTGACGGCATTACGGTTTACATGACCAGAGAAGATGACAGGGAGCTTTCCCTGCAGGAACGTGCGGATTTTGCTGCAGAGAAAAACGCAGATTTTCTGTTCTGTATTCATTACAACATGTCAGAAGAGCATACCCTGTTCGGTGCCGAGGTATGGGTTTCTGCTTTTGGAGAGATGTTCCAGAAGGGATATACCTTTGCCGATGTGCAGATGAAGGAATTTGATAAAATGGGTCTGTATTCCAGAGGAATCAAGACACGTCTCAACGAAAAAGGAATTGATTATTATGGAATTCTGCGGAATTGTACAGCGTTAAACATTCCTGCCGTAATCATTGAGCATTGTCATCTGGATCAGGCTAATGACACGGCCTTTTGGAATTCTGAGGAAAAGCTGAAGCGCTTCGGTGTGACGGATGCTACGGCAGTTGCCAAGTATTTCCGGTTGAAGTCAGAGACTTTGGGACTGGACTACTCCGATTATGAAAATATTAAGGTAGCGGTACCTGCGGATGTCGTACGCCCGGATACGGTACCTCCGGAATCCTGTACCATGTCCCTGGACAGCGTGGATTATGAAACCGGTGAAGTGAAAGTTTCGGTGGAGGCATCGGATGCCGACACCATGATTCATTATGTGGATTTCAGTCTGGATGGCGGTGCTACCTGGCAGGATTTACAAGCCTTTGACGGTACGAAACAGACCTTTACCCTACAGGCAAGGATGGGTTCTACACCGACGATTGTGGCAAGAGCATACGATCTTTATGATCTGAAAACAGAAAGTGAGCCTTTGCGTTTAAATACGTTTACCATTACTCCTACGCCGGTAGATCCTGAGGAGGAGATACGGATGGAGGAAAGCAAGGAAGCGGCAGTGGAAGAGGCAACCCCGGATACACCCAGAGATGTCGTAGAATATACGGTACAAAAAGGCAGTCATACGGTGGATCTGGTCATGTATGGATTGATTGGAGCATTGGTAGCTTTGCTGGTTCTGCTCTGTGGTTTTTTAGTTTCGATCTTTCTTACCAACAGAAAGATGAGACGACACAAAAAATCACGCACAAAAGTGTCATTTTAATTCGCGCTTT
>USSP01000149.1 GCA_900557385.1 uncultured Lachnospiraceae bacterium | reverse complement strand
GACAGGCTTACCAGAACATCTGTGAGCGCATTACAGGACAGGAAGTTCCGGTTCTGGAGTTTGAGAAGGGAATATCCTTCTGGACCAGAGTTTCGGGAATGTTTCAGAAGAAACAGGAGGTGCGCCATGGGGTTTAAAAGATTTTTTCAACGGAAGAGATCCCGGGACATTGCAAAGGATCGTTTAAAGATTTTATTGATTTCAGATCGTGTTAATTGTTCTGAGGAAATGATGGAGATGATTAAACGTGATATCGCACAGGTGATCTCCAAATACATGAAGATTGATGCGCAAAGCATGGAAATTCAGATTACAAAAACGGGAACAAAAGGCAGAAATGCCAAGAATCCTACCTTGTATGCCAATATTCCCATTCTTGATCTGCACCAATGAGATAAGAGGAAACTATGTTTAAGAATTACCGACTCCGAGATTTTGATTTTAAGTTAGTCATACTGGTTGTGTCACTGACAGTGATCGGTATCTTTGCCATTGGATCTGCCAAGGCATCCGTTCAGTCTACCCAGATCAACGGATTGCTTATGGGCGTGGCAGCCATGCTGTTTCTTGCACTGTTTGATTATTCCATTGTACTGAAGTTTTATTGGCTTTTTTATCTGATCAATCTGGTACTGCTCATTCTTGTAAACACAGGAATGGGCAGTGATGCAGGTGGTGCCCAGCGTTGGCTGTCTCTTGCCGGAATTCGATTTCAACCCTCAGAACTTGCGAAAATTTTATTGATTTTATTTTATGCAGCGTTTATTATGAAATATAAGGATAAGATCAATACATTCAAGTTTTTGGCAACTGCAATCATTCTTGTAGTGCCTCTGCTTTATCTGATTTACAGCCAGCCTGACCTGTCGACAACCATTGTAGTTGCGGTGGTATTCTGCATTATGCTGTTTATGGGAGGGCTAAGCTACAAAATCATATTTGGTGTACTGGTAGTGGCAGTACCGTCAGCACTTGTACTTTTATATATGATTTTGCAGCCGGATCAGCAGATTATTGAGGAATATCAGCAGTTGCGTATTTTAGGATGGCTTCATCCGGAAGAATATGCGAATACCATAGCCTATCAGCAGACGAATTCCAAGATTGCTATCGGTTCCGGTCAGCTTCTGGGAAAAGGATATAATACCAATGTAATCAGTTCCGTAAAGAACGGAAACTTTATTTCGGAACCGCAGACCGACTTTATCTTTGCGGTAATCGGAGAAGAGACAGGCTTTGTAGGTGCCTGCCTGGTAATTGCATTGATTATCCTGATTGCGTTGGAATGCTGTCTGTGTGCCAGAAAGGCTAAGGATTTAGGAGGCGTGCTCATTTGTTGTGGGGTAGGAGCGATGATCGGCTTCCAGGGATTTTTCAATATCGGCGTGGCTACGGGAATTATGCCGAATACAGGATTGCCACTGCCTTTTGTAAGTTATGGTCTTTCTTCCCTACTTTCCTGCTATATGGGAATCGGGTTGGTGTTAAATGTCAGGTTACAGGCAAAACGGGTCAACCGTGGCGATTACGGGGAACGAATAGGGTAGGCATTTATATTATTACATTCAAGAGAGGGAATTCTTATGAACATTGCACTCATTGCGCATGATGCAAAGAAAAAACTGATGCAGAACTTCTGTATTGCATACCGGGGAATCTTGTCGAAAAATGACTTGTATGCAACGGGAACGACAGGCAGACTGATTGAAGAAGTGACAAATTTAAATATACACAAATATCTTGCAGGGCATCTGGGTGGAGAACAGCAGATTGGTGCACAGATTGAGCACAATCAGATTGATCTGGTAATCTTTTTGCGTGATCCCCTTGCTCCTAAAGCGCATGAGCCGGATATCAATAATGTCATGCGCCTTTGTGATATGCATAACATTCCTCTTGCCACCAATCTGGCAACAGCGGAACTGTTGATCAAATCACTGGACAGAGGAGATATTGAGTGGCGTGAGATGTATAAATAGGAAGTACCGTAATTTAGCGGCAGCTCTTGTTACGTTGATTTTGGCAGGGTCTCTCACCGGATGCGGAACGGTTAATTATGACATGCAATATGATACGGATTACGGAGTGAGTTCCTACCGGGTTAATGTAAATTCATCTGCAGAGAGGGCGAAATCTTTTGCACAGGATCTCTGTGTGGCGGACGGAGACATTGAGGCAAGCGGACAGGTCGATATGGAAACGGCGTCAGTTGCAGGTCTTTTCGATCTGAAGGATGCCGATACTTTATATGCCAAAAATATTTATGCAACCATGAATCCGGCGTCACTTACCAAGATTATGACAGCATTGACGGCATTGAAGTATGGGTCTGCAGAACAGATGCTGACGGCTTCGGAAAACTGTGTGATTACAGAGTCAGGAGCGCAATTATCCGGAATAAAGCCGGGCGATCAGATGACACTGAACCAGGCTTTACATATTTTACTGATTTATTCGGCAAACGATGTGGCAATTATGATTGCGGAGGGCGTTGCAGGCTCTGTTGACAATTTCTGTAATTTAATGAATGAGGAGGCAGCTGCCATCGGTGCCACCGGTTCTCATTTTCTGAATCCAAATGGGTTGACCCAGGAAGGTCACTTTGTGACCGGATACGATATGTACCTGATTTTTAATGAAGCTATGAAGTATGAGCTTTTCAATGAGATCATACAGATGCCTTCCTATACCACAACCTACACCCTGGCAAATGGAGAGAGCAAGGAACTGACCGTTAATAATACCAATCGTTATATGCGGGATAATCTGGCAACAGCACCGGAAAAAATTACGGTGATCGGAGGGAAAACCGGAACGACGGCAGCGGCGGGACATTGTCTGATTTTACTATCCAGAGATTCCTCCGGGAATCCTTATATTTCTGTTATTATGAATTCGGATTCTACCGATAATATGTATTTACAAATGAATGAATTGTTAGACGAAATCAACAGACAAGTGGAAAAATAAGTTGTTTTTTTGTATAAAATCACTTATAATTAAGACAGTAAAAATACATTTAGGAGGATGAGTCCAATGGTTCAATTAATTGTAGGAAAAAAGGGTAAAGGAAAGACCAAAGAGTTATTGGATAAGGTAAATGGTCAGGTGAAGACCGTTTCCGGCAGTGTTGTTTATCTGGATAAGTCTACAAAGCATATGTATGAACTGAATAATAAGGTGAGACTGATCAATGTACCGGATTATCTGATAACGAATAGCCAGGAATTTTTGGGCTTTATCTGCGGTATTATTTCCCAGGATCATGATCTGGAGCAGATGTACTTAGACAGCTTCCTGAAGATTGCATGTGTGGAAGAAGGAGATATTACTCCTGTGATTGACAAGCTGGAGGAAATCAGCGAGAAATTCCATGTAGACTTTATTCTGAGTGTATCTCGCGACGAGTCAGAACTTCCGGATGCATTAAAATCAAAAGTCATTATTGCTCTTTAAGATAAAAAACGATAGAATAAATAAGAAACCCTCGGATGTTTCCGAGGGTTTTTTGAGGAAAAAGGAAGGAGGGAGAACCTTGGCGAAAAATAATATCAGAAAATACCGGAAACCGATTAATATCAATATCGGTATGCTTATTTTTCTTGCAATTTTTGCTTATCTTGTAATCTGTGTCGTTATGTATGTAAAGTCAGATCCGGTAGTGGGGTATGAAGTAAAAAAAGGTTCTCTCTCTGTAAATTCTACTTATCAGGGAATTGCTCTCAGAACGGAGCAGCTGGTAGAGGCACCTCGGGCAGGATATGTGAATTATTATGCCAGGGAAGGGGAACGGGTTGCTGTGGGCAATTTGGTCTATTCCATTGATGAGACAGGAAGAATTGCGGATTATCTGGGAGAAGCAACATCCGGGGAAAATGCATTATCGGACACGGATTTAGCGGAACTGAAGGCAGATATGGTGAACTTTACACACGGTTTTTCCAAAGAAAATTTCAGTTCCACTTATGATTTTAAATATACACTTCAGGGAACGGTAATGAAATTTGCCAATAATGCATTGTTAGGGAATATTGAAGCTTTGTCAGGATCCAATGGGGCGATCAATCTGTGCTATGCCCAGAATACCGGTGTTGTGGTTTATTCTGTGGACGGCTTCGAGAATAAGCTTCCGGAAGAAATCCGCAGTGCGGATTTTGACAGCGAGAATTATAAGAAAACTTCTTTGTTAAATAACGAACTGGTTGCCAATGGAGAAACCGTATACAAGGTCTGCACTTCGGAGGACTGGGAGGTTGTGATCCGGGCAGGCAATGACATGGCGGCAGAACTCAATGAGATGGAGTATGTAAAAGTCCGGTTTTTAAAAAATCAGTATGAATCCTGGGGACAGGTAACCTTACTGGGCATTTGTGATGATGACCCGGATGAAACCTTTGTTTCTTTGAAATTTAATAATTCCATGGTGACATTTTGTACGGATCGCTTTTTGGATCTTGAATTGATTACGGAGGAGGAAGAGGGGTTGAAAATCCCCAATTCATCCATTGTACAGAAGGAGTTCTTTCTGGTGCCTGAAGATTATGTGGTACAGGGAGGAAACAGTAGTTCTTTCGGCGTAATGAAGGAAACCTACAAAGAGGATGGATCCAAGAGCAGCGAATTTGTTGAAACCCCGATTTATGAGCATGCAGATAATGAGTATTATCTGGACGACTCCCAGCTTCGGATCGGAGATGTCATTGTAAAGCCGAATTCCACGGAAACTTATACGGTATCCAAGAGAGGCGGACTGATCGGTGTATATAATATCAATAAAGGATACGCAGACTTTAAGCAGATCCAGATTTTATATCAGAACGATGAATATTCCATTGTGAAATCCAACACAGAGTATGGTTTGAACGTGTATGACTATATTGCATTGAATGCGGAAGCTGTGACAGTGAACGATTTCATATATGAATAAAAGATATACGGTGGGAACAAAAGCGTTCGCGGAAAGGCGTGGTTATTAAGATGATTCAGGAAAATTTAAAGCAGGTACGGGACAATATTGCAGCAGCATGTGAAAGAAGCGGAAGAGACCTTCATGAGGTGCATCTCATCTCCGTCAGTAAGACAAAGCCGGTGGAAATGCTGCAGGAAGCCTATGCTGCAGGAAGCAGA
>USSP01000148.1 GCA_900557385.1 uncultured Lachnospiraceae bacterium | reverse complement strand
CCGGCAGGAGCAAGCTCCCATTCCGTTTTCTGTTCCCCGAATACGGTTACCCAGTTGTCAAAATTACTAAGTCCATGATCTTTTAGAAAATCATACTCCAAAAAACGCATCATGGTATGTAATTCAGTTACAGAGTTGCTGAGGGGCGTGCCTGTAGCCATAATCACACCTCTGCCGCTGGTCTTTTCATCGAGATAGCGGCACTTCATAAATAGATCCAGTGCCTTTTGTGAAGCAGAGGACGAAATACCCGCCACATTGGTCAGTTTTGTCTGAGTAGGAACATTTTTGAATTCGTGGGCTTCATCGACGATCAACTTGTCTATGCCCATTTCTTCAAAGGTAAGAATATCGTCATGTGTTTTCTCCAGCTTATCCAGTTTTGCTTCCAGCGATTTCTTGGTACGCTCCATCTGTTTAACCTGAAAACGAGAACCTTCTGCCTTTTTCAGTTCTTCAATGCCTGCCATAATGTCATCGATCTGGTCCTGCAAAATAGATACCTGTCTTTCCTTGGAAAGTGGAATCATGCCAAGCTGTGAGTGACCGATAATCACAGCATCAAAATCACCGGTGGCAATTTTGGAAAACAGTTGCTGTCGGTTTTCTTTCTTGAAGTCGTTTTTGGTTGCCACCAGAATATTTGATCCCGGATAGAGTTTCTGAAAATCTTCACCAATCTGTTCTGTCAGGTGGTTCGGAACGGCAAATAACGGCTTTGTGCATAAGCCCAGACGCTTGGATTCCATTGCTGTTGCGATCATCTCAAACGATAGTGATAGGTAACCCTTTGATGTAATCTCCAAGTTTTCCCCCACTCCACACCGTACGTGAGAGTTTCCCCTCATACGGCGTTCCATCAACAATCATTTTCGTTCAAATTTACACAATCAGACTGTCAGCAATTCTCCGTTCATTGAGATTTGTGACATTCCTGCCATTATTCTCAATTTATTGATTTTCGCTAATTGTTTGCTGTCAGGTTTCACCAAGTCAAGGTACTTTTTAATGGTTTTTTCATTACTTGAATGTATCAGAATATGAACCTTATCCGAAACGATTATCAGATTACTGTATTCATCACTTCCACCGTATTCCCGTGGGATTTTATGGTGACAATCAATTTCGGTGACATATAATTCGTCTTTTGTGACGGCACATCTGCCTTTTTGCGCAACGTACAAAGCAATCCTGTTATCGTTATATTCAACACTTTCCGTTCCGCAGGGATTATTCATCAGATAATGCAGAACATCAATATCCACGCATTCCAGATTTTTATGAATTTCTGCTCGCCCCTGCGGTGTATATTTGTTGATACTCCGTTTTTTGTCCATTGGGATACGGTGCTGAACGTATGCGATTGGCACGATAGCGTGACCGCCGATAAATCTCACTTCACGGCTTGTACCGTATTGTTTTCGGATATAGCCGTTCGTAATAGTACCCTTTTTGGTTATCCTGTGTTTCAGCCGATTGTAAAGGTTCTTTTTGACATCATAAGCGATTTTCTGAAAATCTAAATTAACGTGTGTTGCTATGCAATAATAATTATGAACACCTATCAGATAGGAGTTATACATCTGTACCAGCTTATACTCCATTCCTGCATTATAGGTCTGTCGTATCTTACCGATTATCTCTTTAGAATAAGTCTTGATTTTCGCAAGTTTCTTTTCCTTTATGTGCGCCTCCGCAACATATTTAGGCTGTCCCTGTTTGTTTTTGCCCTTTTTCCTCACTTTCAGCTTAAAGCCGAGAAATTCAGAATAATGGCGTTTCAGGTTGACTATTTTTGACTTTTCAGGACTGATTTCCAGTCCTAATCTGTCTATCAGCCACAGCTTTGTTGCTTCAAATATTTTTACTGCATCCGACCGTTTTCTGCAAAATATCTTGAAATCGTCCGCATATCGCACGATGTAACACTCTTTCAAAGCCGTCTTACGTAAGTGGTATACCTGCTTTGATTTATCGAGTGTTCCGTTTGCATAAATGCGTCTTATGTAATTCTCTCTTGTCGGAATATTCTCCCATTGGCTTGCTACCCACCAATCAAGTTCATTCAGAACAATATTGGATAACAGCGGCGAAATGATACCGCCCTGTGGCGTGCCTTTTTCGGGGAATCCTATCCCTGCGACCTCTGCTTTCAGCATTGCCGAGATAATACACAAAAGCTTTTTATCCTGTATGCCCATAGTCCACATTTGCTTCAACAGCTTGCCGTGACTGACATTATCAAAGAATGATTTTATGTCAACATCAACTACATAATGCAGATTCATATTCTGCATCATACGCTCTGCTTGTGCAATAGCGTTTTCTGCGCTTCTGTTCGGTCTGAAACCATTGCTTCGCTCAAAAAATTTTGCTTCACATATTGGCTCTAAAACCTGCAAAACACACTGCTGTATCAGCCTGTCCATTATCGTGGGTATTCCCAGCGGACGGGTCTTGCCATTATCCTTTGGGATTTCCATTCTACGGACTTTCTGCGGAATGTACCAGTCTAATTTCCGCTGAACGTGGGCGATTAAACTTTTCTCCTTCCATTTATTCAAATCGCTTATCGTCTTTTTATCCGTTCCTGCCGTTTTACTTCCTTTATTTTTACGCATATTTCTATACGCAAGCCTGATATTTTCGGAACTTTTTATGATTTCAACCAAGTTGGTGAATTTCAAGTCCTTTTTGCTGTCTGTATATAGCTTGTCAAATACAGACTGCATATCATAGTATTCGGCATTTCGGAGTTTTTGCTTTTTGGGAATTTTCTTCTTGTCTGTCAAAGTCAGCTTTCTCCTTTCTGATTTTCAGAATGGAATCGCTTTTCTTAGTCATACTCGAACCTTTGAATTTGTGTAATTTGAA
Source organism: uncultured Lachnospiraceae bacterium (assembly GCA_900557385.1). Lineage (GTDB taxonomy): Bacteria > Bacillota > Clostridia > Lachnospirales > Lachnospiraceae > UMGS2037. The sequence continues at coordinate 2,275 of USSP01000148.1, read as the reverse complement.
ATTTATATATGATTGTTGACTTGTGCCTATCCCTCCACCGCTTCTTTTTCGCAGCGGCTTCAACGGTACTGTGGCACTACTCTCAGCCAGATAAAGAACAGTTATACGAATAAATCCGATTTCCTGTTTAGCACTTCACAGCAGCAGTAAGCTCCATGCTCTGACCTTTCCACGTTCCGATATTCCTATCTGTGCATATACCCTTAGGTGTCCCTCTGAGCCTGTGTATATCCAATGCCTGTAACATTGCAAGGACTTTCATAGTAAAAATTTTTACTCGCCCTCATACACTTCCGTATTCGGAATACGGCATTTCTGCCGTAGCGCCTTTTAGACCCGTACATTCGGGATTTCGTCAGTCAACTTTGACATTCTGACCATAGGTATTTTATAGACCTCCGGCATATCATCTGCATATCCCACTTCTGGAACACTTGCCACGGCTTGAACCGTTTGGGCAAACTTCTGCCGACTTCTGCGAACTTTATACCATAATTCCCACTGCCGGAATTAACGCATATCGCAGTATTAAGGCAGGCGTTTCAGGACGTTGCTCCCTCATTCCACCTGTCGGAATATCAGTTCTCCAAGAACCGTATTCAAATATTTTATATTTTCATACGACCTTGTGCGCAACCTTTTCAGTTACGAACGTGTCGTACTCTTTCCGGCACCAACGGCATGAGCCAGCAGTGTGTTTTTGCCGAACAGGATTCTGGCAACGGCATTTTTCTGATGTGATCGCAGGGTAATATCCGGATTCATGCCTGGCAGCTGCAAAATACTGCCGTCATACTCCCGTGGACGAATGCAGTTGAGAGTCTGATTGTAGATCTGGCAGAGCGTTTCCCGACGGTCTGGATCTTCCCAGATCCATTCAGAGAAGCGTTCCTTGATGGCATCTGCCTTGATCTGTGCCGCTTCGGTTTCATCTTTGTTGACTACACGGTGCTTTTTGCCGTCTGGATCCTCGTAATAATCTACTACTTCTACCCGTCGAGAGTTCAGCAGAGTATCCAGCAGTACCAGTGCGTTCATACGTTTTGTGCCGTAGATCTCATTGATGGAGATATTGGCTTTTTCTGTACTACGTCCGCCGACACGATAAGATCCGGAAAAAGAGTCAAATTCCACGTGAAATTCCCGATTCCAGAACGAGATCTCAAAGGTTTCCTTGGCGAATTTCTCGTAATACTCTGTTGGAATCCATGTGGTTCCCAGTCGGACAAAGATGTCTGCGGCTTCCAGCCACTGGGGCTGCACCGCCTGTAACCGTTCTACGTTCAGGGCGTATCTGGCATCGGTTCTGGCGGCATCTTCTGCAATGGTCAGCTTTTTTCGCACATTTCCGGAGAGATATTCGTCTGCCGGCAAATAGGCATGGGAATCCGGATCGGCTGCATCATAGGACGGATTCCGGAAGATCAACCCCTGTAACTCCTGATAGATCGCTTCTTCTGTTTTTCCGGTGAGCATCTCCATGTATGCCATGTCAACGCAGGCATTTTCATTCATGCTGTAAGTCAGAGCGTCCTGTGCAGTATCTGCACTGGTGATCTGGTATTTCTGCCGGATCGTTCTCTTTGTAAATAAATCAGTCTTTTCGAGGAATTTTCCCTTTTCATCGACTTTTTCCAGAGCAGACAGCAGCGTATATCCGTTGTCTACTTCCAATAATCTGCGGTTTTTCTTTTCCGTCAGCCGGTCGTACTGCTGTACAAACTGCTCGTAATACTGGTTCATTTCCTGTTGCTTGGCGTAAACGGCATCGTCCTCTGCACCGTCTAACTGCATGGATACCAGATCACGCAGACAATCCAGAATAGGCAGTGCCGCACGCACTCTGGATTCTGCATCTGTTGTGCTTTTTTGTTCTGCCTTGGTGAGATTGGTCAGTTCCGGCGAAAACGGCAGCATGATGCCGTCTTTTTTGTAATACAGCTTGTCATCCACAACAGCGTAGGAATAGTTTCGCACGTTTTCCGCAGAAACAAAGGGCATCTCCACCGTTTCTGTCACAGGGACAGGCACAGGCGGTACTGGCAGCTGGTTCACGGCTCGTTCCAGTTCCATGCTCAGCGGATTCCGCAGTGTGTCTGCACAAGTGGTTTCCATGCCAAATCTGCCGCTGGTCATCTGCATTTCTCCCAGGATCATTTCTGGGTGATCGGCAAAATATGCGTTGATGCGGATTCCGTTGGCATCTGGTTTCAGCTGTACCCATTCCGGCAGTTCTGTCATCGGTTCTGTGCGTTTCCGCAAAAACAAAATATTG
>USSP01000147.1 GCA_900557385.1 uncultured Lachnospiraceae bacterium | reverse complement strand
GATATCCAAACGCACTTTGGGGAGAACCCCAATCCCCCCGGCAGTCGAGAAAGGAGAAAGTGAAAATGTTTTTTACAGGAATGGCTTTTGGGGCAATGGCAGGTGCAGCCTTTGGCATTGGACTGATGTGCTGTGTGGTTGCCGGAAAGAGAGAAGATCAGCAGATGGAGCAGATGCGGATACGCAAACAAAAAGAGGAAGAACCAAAACAGATCCAGTTCCGGGATATGGAAGGGTCGGAACGGTTCTCCCTTTTGGATGGGGAAAGTCTTTGCATGATGGCAGAGGACGGAACGAAAGAGATTGGGATCTGCCGCTTTGTGGATGAAAAGCAGGTAGATGTGAATGGGCAGGTCTGGGAGATCGGGGAATTCCTCTGGCAGATGGAACGCAGGGGAATTCAGGTGTATCCCTTAGAGACAGCAGAAAAGAAGAAAAGGTAGGTGGTTGAATGAGAAAACGAAACCATGTAGTTCCTGTCCGTCTGAATGCGAAAGAACTTCGGCATTTGGACGGGCAGGTAGCAAAGAGTGGACTAAGCAGGGAGGAATTTTTACGTTCTCTGATCTTAGGTGCACAACTGCAGACAAAGCCCTGTGAGCATCACGCAGAACTTCTTCGAAAAATCGCGGGGCTTTGCAACAATGCGAACCAGCTGGCTCATGTCGCCAATGGAACAGGGAGGGCAGGGGAAGCCAGCATACAGGAAATGCTTCGGATTTCCAAAGAGACCTGGCGTCTGGTGAAAGAGGAATGGTAGATGGCATATACCAGCGTTCTCCCCGTCCACCGCCTGGACCGTTCCATTGAATATGTGAAAGACCGGGCAAAGACAACCAAGAGTGCCGGATCCCTGGAAGAAGCCATTGATTATGCATTAAACCGGGAAAAGACGGAACAGACCATTTTTGAAGATGCCATTGGGTGTACCTGTGAGAATGCCTATGTGGACATGGTAAAGACAAAAGAGCGTTTCCATAAAAAAGAAGGGGTACAGGGATACCATTTGGTACAGAGTTTTGCGGAAGGGGAAGTATCTCCGGAACTGGCACATCTTATTGGACAGGAACTGGCAGAGCAGCTTTTGAAAGGGCAGTATGAGGTCGTGATCACTACTCACTTGAATACGAAGCATTACCATAATCATCTGGTGTGGAATTCAGTGAGTATGGTAGATGGGAGAAAATACCACAGCAATGCCAAAAGTTATTTTACCGAAGTGCGTCAGATTTCCGATCAATTATGCAGAAAATATGGTCTTTCGGTGATCCAGACGAATCAGGGAAAAGCCATGCATTATGCCCAGTGGAAAGCAGAAGCAGAAGGGAAGCCCACTTGGAGGACTGCCATTCGCATGGATATCCGGGATGCCATTGGCGTGAGTTTTTCCTGGAGTCAGTTTGTAAGAGAAATGGAGAAACGGGGCTATACCTGGAAGCTGAACCGGAAGTACCCATCATTAAAGACACCGGGGATGGAGCGGTATATCCGTCTGCGTTCCTTGGGAAAAGGATATGGGGAGGCAGAAATCCGGGAGAAGATCCTGCGTCCAAAGATCCAACAGGTGTATGGAAACACGCAGATGCAGTTTCCAAGACGGAAACTCACTGGACTTCAGAGACTTTATTATTCTTATTTGTATCAGATGGGGGTATTTCCGAAGAAGCCCAAGCGGATTCCCTATGCAGTGCGTTCAGATATTCGGAGGCTGGACCAAAGGATTTGCCAGATGGAGTTTTTACAAAAAGAAGAGATTACCACCAGGGAAGAGCTGGCAGCATACCGGAAACCCTTGGAAGAACAGGTACTTTCTTTGATGAAAGAGCGCAGAGAATTATACCGGAAAAAACCGGGAGGTATGCGCATTCAGGAAATCAATGGGGAATTAAAAGAACTTCGTAAGAGAATCCGCTTAAGCCAGCAGATTGAAAAACAGTCCTTGGAAATGGAAGAGCGGTTAAGGCAGGCAAAAGAACAGGAGGAGGTACAGGAAGTGTCAGGGAAACAGCGAAGAGAGGCAGAACGGAATCGGTAAGGAGGTGAGAGCGTATGAACTATGGCGGTGATGCGGCGGATCAGATTGTCCGGTATTCCATGGAAGGCATGGAACATACCTTACGAATCAGCGGGAGCATTGCAAAAAATCTGGCGGTGCTGATTGTAGCGGTGATGAAGGATCAGAAAAAGACCAGGGGAAAGACCAACCTGCTTCGGATGTTAAAGGAACAGCGGGCAATGAAATTTTTCACCATTCCCCATGACAGGCTGCGGGAGTTTGCCGGGGAAGCCAAATCCAGGGGACTGTTGTATGTGGTCATCCGGGATAAGAAGAACCCCCAGTTTTCCGAGATCATGGTGTTTGCCGATGATGCGGCAAAGGTGAACCGGGTGCTGGATAAGATGAATCTAGACTTTGTAAAATCCGAAGCCGGGGAAGCGGTTGTGGAACAAGCGCCAGTCCGGGAAGCAGAGCGAGTGATCGATGCAGAGTTTACCGAGAAAACCGAAGCAAAGGAAGAACTTCCGGTAAAGACCGAAAAGGTGGTGCTGCCGGAAGGGACCATTGAGTTTGAACTGGATGAAGAAGAGCATCTGTTTGATGTAGGGGAAATCTCTCCTTTGGAGGGAAATTTTACCCAGGCGGAGAAGGCAGGGAATCTGTCCGGACCTTCCTCGCACAGCAGCGGTTCTTTTTCCGGGCAGGAAACTAGCTGGAAAGGGGAGAAACCATCTGTCCGGCAGGAATTAAAAAAGATTGAAACGGAGCAGAAACAGCGGCAGAAGCAACAGCAGAGCCGGAGAAAACCGAGAAATCAGCAGAGAAAGAAACATAAGAAAGTGAAAGGCAGGTAAGGCTATGGATTTAACGAACATGATCTCTGGTGGAGCAGGGGAAGAAAAAACTCCACAACAGCAGTTATCAAAAGAAGAATATGCAGCCATGAAAAAACAGCAGAGGGAAGAGGTGTGGGCAGAGGTAGATGCCCAGGCACAGGCGGTGTTCCAAAACGGGGATTCTTTAAAGGGATTTTTAGATTTTATGGCGCAGTGCAATACGCAGAAAACACCCAACCTTCTACTCATATACGGACAGAATCCAGAGGCAACGGTGGTAAAATCCTATGATTATTGGAAAAAAGAACACCGTTCCCCAAAATCCGGGGTACATGGCTACACCTATATGGTCAGTACAGAATATGAAAAAGACGGGGAGATGCGGACAGGCTATGCCATCGGCAAAGGATTTGACATCAGCCAGATGAGTGGAAAACCGCTGGAGGAACGTCCGCAGCGTTCCATGGAAGAACTGATCCATGCAGTCTTAAAGGATCAGCCAGTGCGGATGCAGATCGCAGACAATCTGCCGGAGGGCATCCAGGCACAGTATATTCCGAAACAGCGTACCGTCTATGTGCGAAACGGAATGGATGAGAATACAACATTCCATGCGGTGAACCGGGAACTGGCCTGTGCCGACCTGGATCAGCACGATGGGAACTATGCAAGGAAGAAGGTGAATGCCCAGGCATACTGTGCCGCGTATGTGATCGGCAAGCGGTATGGGGCGGACGTGTCCGGCTTCCAGTTTGGAAAAGTGGCAGAGATGCAGGCAAACGGACAGAAAGATCCTCAGGAATTAAGGGGGTTTTTGAATGATGTGCGTCAGGCAGCCTATACCATCCGCAACCATATGGAACGGAATTTTGGGGAACAGGAGCAGACCTTTTCCAAGGATGCGTTTTCCTTTGAGGAACCGCCAAAGCAGACACCGAAGAAGGAGAAAAAAGAGAAACAGCCGGAGCGATAGGTTCTTAAAAAAGTTCCGCCGTTGGGATAGCTATTGCAGGGTTCTTGTGGTATGTTGGGTGTAACAAAGATAGGAGGGAATGCGGATGACAGATTACTATTTGAAAACGGATAACATCATGAAAAATATGTTTGTGGTGGCACTCAAAGATGAGCTGGCAGCCCAGAGCCGGATGGGAACGGTTCACCCAGAGACAGAAGCCATGCTGCAGAAAGTCCGAGCCTATGAGCTTTCCGAGAAAAGGCTTCCCATCACCACAGAGGAACAGCGGGAACTTCGCAATGCCCTCAATCGGCTGCGGGACAAGTATCTTGCCATGGGCAGGTATAGCGATGGCATTGACAGCGTGATCTTAAAGGTCATGAAACCAAACACCAGCAGGCGCTTCTTCTGGTAACAGAAGGGAGGGATGTCTATGAGGATATACGATCAAAAACAAGTGGAACAATTACGAAAGCGGTATCCGAAAGGAACAAGGCTCTGCCTGGACTTTATGGACGAGCCGGGGATGCCGCCGGGATTGCAGGGAACGGTAGCATATATTGATGATGCCGGGCAGATTCACATGCATTGGGAGAATGGGCGAAGCCTTGCCCTGATCCCCGGAGAGGATTCTTTTCATAGGATAGACGGACCAGCAAAGGAAGTGCCAAAGAGTGAAAAAGCGAAGAAGGAGAGAAGCCCGCAGAGGTAGCATGGAAACGTGCGGATCTTTGGGTGTGGCTGCTGTTTTTGCCCGTTGTCTGGTGGGCAGGCGCCATCACTGCCTGTGCCATAAAACCGGATACCAATCTGTTACAGATCTTACAAGTGCTGACCGAAAAACTGGATCAGCCTTTTTCTATTTCTTATACGCCGTACACGCTGCGGTGTATGTTCACATTCACAATCGCCTATGTGTTAGGCATCGGTATTTATTATTCCCAGAAGAGAAACTATCGAAGAGGGGTGGAGCATGGCTCTGCCAAATGGGGTGATGCAGCTTCCATCTGCAAGCGTTACCGGGACAAGCGGTACACCCAGAATCTCATTTTAACCCAGAACTTCCGCATGGGATTGGACTGCTATAAGCACAAACGAAACTTAAATGTTTTGGTGGTGGGCGGTTCCGGTGCGGGAAAAAGCCGGGCATACGCCGTAGTCAACATCATGCAGTGCAACTGTTCTATGGTGGTCACCGATCCTAAGGGAGAGCTTCTTCGGAAAACCGGAGGACTGCTGGAGAGGGAAGGATATGAAGTCCGGGTGTTTGACCTGATCAATCCGGAGACATCTTTTTGCTACAATCCCTTTGCCTATGTGCGGGATGATAAGGATGTGTTAAAGCTCATCAATAACCTGATCCGAAATACTACCCCGAAGGGTGCGCAGAGTTCAGATCCGTTTTGGGAGAAAA
>USSP01000146.1 GCA_900557385.1 uncultured Lachnospiraceae bacterium | reverse complement strand
CAGCACGTTGAAATGGGCCCGGACGGCGCCTTCCTTGCCGACAAGGGCTACGATGTGAAAAGCATCTACAATACCGTGAAATCGGTATATGATGGCGAGGCATTTATCCCTCTCAATCCACACAACACAAAAGATTCAAAGGCACTTCTCATAATATGATCTCCTTTCGGTTTTTCGTGCATCGGATGGATTTTTTCTGATAGCAATTTCTGCACCCGTAGGCTGCGCTGTTTCCGCTGCAGAGCGCAAAATCCCCTCCTTCGATTCGCAGAGGAAGTCCCTCAACCAGCGCATCCGCCAGTTTTTTACGGGCAGCTGCATAAATCTGCTGAACCGTTGTTCTGGCAATACACATATATTCTCCGCATTGCTCCTGAGAAAAACCTTCACGGTCAATCAGACGAATGGCTTCATACTCATCCACATTCAGGACAATGGGAGTCAGTTCCTTGCCGCCACGAACCGGAACAAAACCATCATTATCCGGCAGACAACATACTTTTCTACATTTTCTCGGTCTTGGCATAGATTCGCCTCCATATTATTTGCGGCATATGCCATTTATACGATTATTGTACATCTCCCTTTCCCATATGTCAACGGAGTTATTGACATATGCCATAAATTAATTTATACTATGTGTATTCAAGGAGGTGTATCCATGGATTTTTCATCTTATTTTCCAATTTGGAACAAACTGACACCGACCCAGCAGCAGATTTTGGAGCGAAATGCAGTTTTACGAAAAGTGGACAAAGGGACTGTGATTCACAACGGAACTGTGGAGTGTACCGGTCTTCTGCTGGTAAGAAGCGGACAGCTTCGTGCCTATATTCTTTCCGATGAAGGACGGGAGATTAGCCTCTATCGTTTGTTTGATCGGGATATTTGCCTGTTTTCCGCCTCCTGTATAATGAACAGCATTCAGTTTGAGATCACCATTGAGGCGCAGAAGGATACCACGATGTGGGTTATTTCTGCTGACACTTATGGACGCTTAATGAAAGAGTCTGCTGTGGTAGCTAATTTTACCAACGAAATTATGGCTACCCGTTTTTCTGAGGTTATGTGGCTCATGGAGCAGATCATGTGGAAAAGCTTTGATAAAAGGCTGGCAGGATTTCTGCTGGAAGAATGCAGCTTAGAGGGAACAAACATCCTCAAGATTACCCATGAAACCATTGCGGGCCACATGGGTACCGCCCGTGAGGTAGTTACTCGAATGCTTCGCTATTTCCAGAACGAGGGGATGGTCAAGCTGACTCGTGGAACAGTGGAGGTTACAGACGAAGCTGCATTGGAGGAACTGCAAAATGCCTAAGCAACAGCTAATCCTGCTGATTATCGCCTCGGCTGTGCTTGGAATTATCATTTACTAAAGGATAACCCCTTCTCATTTCCTGTGAAATCTGAGAAGGAGTTATTGTTATTTGTCCATACCGCAGGCGGTGGCGGATTCAATGAGGCAGCGATCATTGGTCACAGCATCATAGAGCCGGAAGCCGCCGGAGAAGTTATAGCAGTCAAATCCGTTTCCGGCCAGGATGCGACAGGCAATGTAGCTGCGCAGGCCGCTCTGGCAAATGATGTAGACAGGCTTATGCTTGTCCAGTTCACCCAACCGCTCTCGCAGCTCGTCCACCGGGATATTAAAGAAGCCGTCAATGCGTCCGTGTGCGAATTCTTCCACAGTGCGGGTGTCTAACAGTGTTACGCTTCCGTCACGAGGAAGTTTATCTGTATCTTCCAGATGCCACTGCTTCAGAATACCCTTTGCGATATTCTCAATCATAAAGCCCGCCATGTTTACCGGGTCTTTGGCTGAGGAATAAGGCGGTGCGTAGGCCAGATCCAGATCCTTCAGCTCTGGGGCTTTCATTCCTGCACGAATAGCGGTAGCCAGTACATCAATGCGCTTATCCACACCTTCGTAACCTACGATCTGAGCACCCAGCAGGCGATAAGTTTCTTTTTCAAAAACCACTTTCATGGTCATGACCTTCCCACCAGGGTAGTAGCCCGCATGGCTCATAGGCGACAGGATAACCGTATCAACATCCAGTCCTGCTTTTCTGGCGCTGGTCTCATTCATGCCGGTGGTGGCGGCGGTCATGTCAAAGACCTTGATGACAGAGCTTCCTTGGGAGCCGGTATACCGGTTGTCTCCTCCGCAGATGTTGTCCGCAGCAATTCGTCCCTGTTTGTTAGCAGGGCCCGCCAAAGAAATCAGAGCATCCTGCCCTGTGACAAAGTGCTTCACCTGCACCGCATCACCCACAGCATAGATGTCTGAAATGGAGGTTTCCATCCGGTCATTGACCACAATACTTCCCTTAATGCCCAGTTCTAACCCGGCATCTTTTGCAAGGGTGGTTTCGGGAGAAACACCAATGGCCAGGATTACCATATCCGCATGGAGAGGCTGTTCGTCTTTCAGCAGCACATCTACGCCTCCGCCCACTTCCGCAAACCCTTCCACGGTATGACCCAGTGCCAGCTTAACACCGTGCTTGCGCATTTCATTGTGTATAAAAGCAGCTATATCGGAATCAAAGGGATTCATAAGCTGTTTTGGACGCTGGACAATGGTGATCTCCATTCCCAGTTCACGCAGGTTTTCTGCCAGCTCCAACCCAATGAAGCCACCACCTGCCAGTACGGCAGACTTAGGATGGTTTATATTGATGTAATCCTTGATGCGGAAGGTGTCCTCCACGGTGCGCAGGGTGAACAGTTTATCAAGACTTAAGCCGGGAATCCTGGGTTGGGTAGGCTTGGCACCGGGAGAAAGAATCAGCTTGTCATAGCTTTCCTCGAATTCCTCTCCGGTTTGGAGATTCATGACGGAAACAGTCTTTCTGCCAGGATGAATCGCTGTGACCTCATGGCGCACCTTCATGTTTACACGGAACCGGGAGAAGAAGCTCTCCGGTGTCTGGAGGGTCAGATCTTCCGGATCGGTAATTACATCTCCGATATAGTAAGGCAGACCGCAGTTGGCATAGGAAATAAACCCTGACCGCTCAAAAACCACAATTTCTGCCTGCTCATTTAGTCTGCGAATACGGGCGGCAGCGGTAGCACCGCCAGCCACACCACCCACAATAACAACTTTCATATCAGCGTTCCACCTTTCCTGCATAAGCGGAAATTCCGCCTATGTTTTTCACATTGGTATAACCCATCTGCTGCAAAATAGCAGCTGCCTGACGGCTTCTTGCGCCACTGAGACAGTGTACAAAGATGGGGGTAGCTTTATTGTTAATCATGACGGTTACTTTGTCAATGGACTGCAAAGGAACATTCTTACTTCCGGGGATATGCCCCTGCCGGTATTCGTCAGGGGTGCGAACATCCAGCAGGACTGCGCCATCCGTAACGCTATATTCTTTGACACCCTGATTGATGTCAGGGCCTTTCAGGAAATCAAAAAATCCCATCTTTGCACCTCCTTACAGCATGGCGAGAATCTGAGCCTTAGGTCTGGCACCGGTGGCCTGATTTACGACTTTGCCGTTCTTCATAACCACCAGAGTGGGAATGCTCATCACACCAAACTGCATAGCCAGTTCCTGTTCCTCATCCACATTAATTTTAACAACCTTGATATCGGAGCGCTCCTCGGCAATTTCCTCTACCAGAGGAACTACCATGCGGCAAGGACCACACCAGGGAGCCCAAAAATCCATCAGGACGGGCTTGTCCGAGTACAAAACCTCTTGATTGAAATTGTTTTTATTTACATTGATAGCAGACATATTTAAGTCCTCCTGTTTTCTTTTTTATGGCTTTAGTATATCCAGTAGTCGTTGCTTTTTCCGTGATTTTGTCACTTATCGCCGGCGACGGTTTCACCGGGCCAACGATTAATACCGCCGATTTCAACGATATTGGTGTAGCCCAGTTTTACCAGCTTTTCAGAGGCCTGCTTACTCCGATTACCGCTGCGGCAGTATACCAGAATCAACTGATCTTTATCCGGCAGCTCCGGAATGTCCTCTGTGCCGATGGATTCGTTGGCAATATTAATCGCACCTGGAATATGCTTTTCACTATATTCCTCAGCAGTCCGTACATCGAGGATGATGTATTCGGTTTCCTCCTCCATCATCGTGACAGCTTCCTCCATGGAAATCTGTCGATAGGTAGTTTCAGATGACTGGGCTCCACAACCTGTTAAAAGTAGAAGCATCATTAAAATGGGAATAAATCTTTTCATGTATAGACCTCCATATTTTGAAGATAGGGCAGCCGTTTCCAGCTGCCCTGTTTCCGATTTTTATGTTCTTGCCATACCGTCTACGCTGAGTACAACACCTGTGATATAGGATGCTTCATCAGATGCCAGGAATACAAATGCATTGGCAATATCCTCCGGCTGACCCAGGCGGCGCAGGGGGATCTGTTTGATGAGCGGATCAATTACTTCCTTGGGAACAGCTTTCATCATATCAGTCAAGGTAATCCCGGGAGCGACTGCATTCACTCGAATACCCTTCGGACCCAATTCCCGGGCAAGGGAAACCGTCAGGCCATTGACAGCAAATTAGGATGCTGGATATGCAAAGCCACTGGGCTGGCCGTAAATGCTAACCATTGAGGAGGTGGAGAGAATAACACCGTGACCTTTTGCAATCATGCACTCACTGGCGGCTTTTGTAGCATTGAACACGCCTTTTACATTCAGATCCATAACCTTGTCAAAGGTTTCTTCCGTATACTCGGTAAAGGGAGTGCTTTCGGATATACCGGCATTGTTCACCAGAATATCAATGCAACCGTATTTTGAGGCAGCTTCTCGGAAAGCATTGCGGACAGATTCCAAATTGGATAGGTTAGGACTGATTCCCGCAACTGTTGCATCAGGGTACTTTTCTTTCAGCTGCGCAACCGCTTTGTCAGCAGAACCTTGCGAGCTTGCGGTCAGGATTACCGTAGCACCTTCCTTCAAAAATTTGTCTGCGGTAGCGTAACCAATGCCACGGCTGCCTCCGGTGATGATTGCAACTTTATCTTTCAGCCTCATAAGAATACCTCCTTGTATTTTGTATTTGTAGTATAACCTGTTTCGGAGGAACTCTCCGTGATAAAATCACATTTTTCCAAGAAGGAATGATAGAAAAATCATGCCCATGAATAAATAAAAAAGTCACAGTCACGCTCCGATTTGAACGCAGATAAGCATTCCCCTGCTTCAAGTGTGCGGGGCACTAAGCGGTGGGTGAGTGGGATGCTTATGTCAG
>USSP01000145.1 GCA_900557385.1 uncultured Lachnospiraceae bacterium | reverse complement strand
GCTGTAACCTTGGTTGCCTCTGTATTGCCAAATAATCTTACGATACGGAGTGCCTGCTCACTTAATGCTTCCATGGAACGAAGAAGCGGAGTCTTCTTATCAAGTGCTTCACCTGTATAAGAACAGAATGCTGTAGGAATGCAAAGGATTGTGCCGCATCCGGATTCTTTTAAGAATGCAGGAGAAGTAATATCCCATGCTGTATATCCTCTTGCTTCAAAGGTGGCACGAAGTCCGCCTGAAGGGAAAGAAGATGCGTCAGGCTCACCCTTGATCAGCTCTTTACCAGAGAACTCCATTAACATTCTGCCTTCACTGTCAGGATGTGTAATAAAGGAATCATGCTTCTCAGCAGTAATGCCTGTCAGAGGCTGAAACCAGTGTGTGTAGTGTGTTGCACCATTCTCAACAGCCCAGTCCTTCATAGCCTTTGCAACGACATCTGCTGCTGCCATTGACAGCTCACCGCCATGTTCCATGACTCTGGTTACTTCCTGGAATACTTTTCTAGGAAGTCTTTCTCTCATCTTTGCAACAGTAAATACTTTGGATGCAAAAATGTCTTCCACGTTTAATAATTCGCTCATTTTATTTCCTCGCTTTCCTTATATGTTCCTTTTTCATTTTCCCTGCATACCCGGTAAAACTTTTGAATACGCAAAAAGGTGTCCCAAAAATACTTTTGGAACACCTTTGTTCTTTAACTCGTTTATTCACTTGTTAGGCATATCATAACTGATTGTTTTTAAAAAATCAATAGGGAATTTTAAATTTTTTATAATTTACTGCACAATGCCAACCTCGAATACGCACTTCGTGCTTCTTCTCGGTCGCGTGCTTCGCACTATAATCATGTAAGGAACTTCCCTGTCTCATGCGAGCATGAACAGGGAATTCCTTACATGATTGCATTGCTTCATCAGATCTCGAACATCAGCTCTCCATAGGTAGGCATGGGCCAGATGTCGCTGTCTACGAGCATTTCGAGTTTATCGACGGGCTTTCTTAACGCAGTCATGGCAACATCTACAACATCCTTGTAGTAGAAAGCTCTTTCCTTGGCATTCTCGATCTTGTTCGCATGGACTGTGCACTCCTCCAGATGTTTCAGAGCTTTCTTAGCCTCGGCAAGGAGACTGTCTACTTCAACCAACAGCTCTGTCTGGGCTGTGGCAGGTGCGCCGGCTTCTTTTACAGTCACTACGGTATTTGCCAGCTCTCCGGTATATGCTGCAACTGCAGGAATGATGTCCTTTCCTGCCATATCAATCATGGTCAGAGCCTCGATATTGATTGTCTTCGCGTAAGTCTCATAAATAATTTCCTCACGGGACTCCAACTCGGTCTTGGTGAAGATATGGAATTTCTCAAACAATGCTACTGCCTTAGGAGTAGTCAGTGTGCTTGCCGCCTCAATCATGGATTTGATATTGGGCAGACCACGTCTCTCCGCCTCAGTAACCCATTCATCAGAGTAACCGTTGCCATTGAAGATAATTCTCTGGTGCTCTGTCAGGTACTGTTTAATCAGGTCGTGTACGGCTACATCAAAATCATCTGCTTTTTCCAGAATATCCGCAGCCTCGCAGAATGCCTCTGCAACAATGGCATTTAAGGTGGTGTTGGGGCTGGCAATGGAGTCAGCGGAACCCACCATACGGAACTCAAATTTATTACCAGTGAATGCGAAAGGTGAAGTACGGTTACGGTCGGTAGCATCTTTATCCAAATCAGGAAGAGTGGATACACCTGTCTGTAATTTTCCGCCTTCTTTTGCATGATCAGCGATACCGGTCTCGATTAACTGTGTTACCACATCCTCAAGCTGCTCACCCAGGAATACGGAAATGATAGCCGGAGGTGCCTCATTTGCTCCCAGTCTGTGATCGTTGCCTACATCGGATGCCGACTGACGAAGCAAATCTGCATGAGTATCAACAGCTTTCAGGATACAAGCCAGTACAAAGAGGAACTGGATGTTTTCATTGGGGGTATCACCGGGCTCTAACAGGTTCATGCCATCATCGGTGGTAATGGACCAGTTGTCGTGCTTACCGGAACCATTTACACCGGCATAGGGTTTCTCATGTAACAGGCAAGCCAGATCGTGACGATATGCCACACGTTTCATTGCTTCCATAACCAGCTGGTTGTGGTCTACGGCAACGTTTGCTGTCTCATAAATGGGAGCCAGCTCATGCTGTGCAGGAGCAACCTCATTGTGCTGGGTCTTTGCGGTTACGCCAAGTTTCCACAGTTCCTCGTTTAAGTCTTTCATGTATGCGCCAACGCGCTCTTTGATAACGCCGAAGTAATGATCCTCCATCTCCTGTCCTTTGGGAGCGGGAGCGCCAAACAGGGTTCTGCCGGCATAGATCAGATCTTCACGTTTCTCATAGTTTTTCTTGTCTACCAGGAAATATTCCTGTTCCGGTCCTACAGAAGCCACAACCTTGGTTGCAGTGGTATTTCCAAATAAACGGACAATACGCATTGCCTGCTCGCTTAATGCTTCCATGGAACGAAGTAAAGGAGTTTTCTTATCCAGTGCCTCACCGGTATAAGAACAGAATGCGGTGGGAATGCAGAGGATTTTGCCACAACCGGATTCCTTGATAAATGCGGGAGAGGTAATATCCCATGCAGTATAACCTCTTGCCTCGAAGGTAGCACGAAGACCACCGGAGGGGAATGAGGATGCATCCGGCTCACCCTTAATCAACTCCTTACCGGAAAACTCGGTAAGCATCTTGCCATCCGCATCGGGATGGGATACAAATGCATCATGCTTCTCTGCAGTGATGCCTGTCAAAGGCTGGAACCAATGAGTATAATGGGTTGCTCCCTTTTCCTCTGCCCAATCCTTCATCGCTTTTGCTACGACGTTTGCAGTTGCCATGGAAAGCTCGCCGCCCTGATCCATGACCTTTCTTACTTCTTTGTACGCATTCTTCGGCAGACGCTCCTGCATCGTGCTGAGTGTGAATACGTTCTGACCAAAAATTGCTTCCACGTTACTCATCTTCCAACTCTTCCTTTCGTCTTAGTTTATGGAGGTTCTCAGATCTGCATCTCTTTTATTCGATAGGAATTTCCCATGAAATAAAAAAAGATGCTCCAGGTGATCTGGAACATCTTCGTTCTGTGATTAAAATAAACTACTTTTCGCAAAAAAGCAAGACCCTATATGCATTTTTGTGATTTTTTCAAAATATCACAGGAAAACCGTTCCAAAACTATCAACATTGTACAGTATGTTATAGAGAACGGTCAATGTGAATTTTCGACACGAAGCAAATCAAAGGGAGAAGGTTTCTCGGTAAGTTGCACATGAAGGCTCTGCTGGGGATGGGGTGCGCTCTCCACGTTCTCTCCATCGTCCGTCTTCATGCCGAGGACTTTCACTTTTACATTGCTTCCGTCGGGTTTCATAATTTCAATCCGGTCACCCACGCAGAATTTATTGCGTTGGGTAATGTGGGCTGCACCATCTGCATCCACATCCTCCACAATGCCCAGATAAATAAACTCGTTTACATAAGTATTGTTATCGTAAATCTGTGCCTCATCCGTGGGCTTTCCGAAGTAAAATCCGGTAGTGAACTGACGATAGGTACACTTACTGATTTCCGCCTTGTACCAGTCCATGTTGTCCAGATATTTCTGATGGGATTCAAAATAATCGTCAATGGCTCTGCGATAGGTACGAGCCACCGTTGCCACGTACAGAGCTGTCTTCATCCGTCCTTCGATTTTGAAGCTGTCAATTCCCGCTTCTACCATCTCCGGAATATGTTCAATCATGCAAAGATCCTTGGAATTAAAGATAAAGGTTCCTCTCTCATTCTCTTCGATGGGCAGATATTCTCCCGGGCGGCTTTCTTCCATCACGGCATATTTCCAACGACAGGGATGGGTACATGCCCCCTGGTTGGCATCTCTTCCCGTGAAATAATTGGATAAAAGGCATCTGCCTGAATAGGAGATACACATTGCACCATGAATGAAGCTCTCAATCTCCATTTCATCCGGGATATGCTTCCTGATTTCGGCGATTTCTTTCAGAGAAAGTTCTCTTGCAGATACTACTCTCCTGGCTCCCTGCTGCCACCAGAACAGATATGTCTGATAGTTCGTATTGTTAGCCTGTGTCGAAATATGAATCTCAATCTCAGGACAGACTTCCTTCGCGATCATGAACATACCCGGATCAGAAATAATCAATGCATCCGGTTTCATCTCTTTTAACTCGTTAAAATATGCTCTTGCGCCCTCCAGATCATCATTATGCGCCAGAATATTCGCAGTCACGTACACCTTCACACCATGCTCATGCGCAAAAGCAATGCCTGCTGCCATATCTTCCATGGAGAAATTCTTGGCTTTTGCACGAAGCCCAAATGCTTCTCCACCAATATATACTGCATCAGCGCCAAAAATAACAGCTGTTTTTAATACCTCCAGGCTGCTGGCAGGAACCAGCAATTCCGGTTTTTCTCTTCTCATTTTTATAACCATGCCCTTTCAGTGACCTGTATATTTCCAGTCAAAGTCACATTTTCTTTGTGGATAGAGTCACTCCATCTGCCACCGGCAGGATTACTGTCTCCAGTTCCTCATGATGCGTCAGTTCATACAGATATTCCCGCATTCTGTTATGGATCGTGCGGTTACGTCTCGTTACTGCATATTTGGACTCTACGATATCTCCATCCTGTAAAATATTATCAGATACCAGAAGACCACCGGGTTCCAGCAGTCTCAAAATATCCGGCAGGAAGTGAATATACTGTCCCTTCGCAGCATCCATAAATATAAAATCAAAGGTCTCCTGCATATCAGCCAGGATTTCTACCGCATCACCCTCTAACAGCGTGATCCTATCTTCCTTTCCTGCCTTTTTAAAGTTTTCCTTTGCCAGAGGAATCCTCTTCTCGTACTTCTCTATCGTTGTAATATGACACCCCTGCGGTGCATACTCACTCATCAATAACGCAGAAAAACCAATGGCCGTTCCTACCTCCAGAATTTTCATGGGTCTGCCCCAGGTCAGCAGAAACTTTAACAGACTCTGCATCTGCGGTCTGACGATCGGTACATTGGTTTCTCTTGCATATTTCTCAAGCTCATGCAAATAAGGCGGATTCCCGGAATCAAAGGAATGGATAAAAGTCATCATTCTTTCATCTGCGATCAATTGCCCTCCTCCGTTTCTGCCTCATCTGCTGCGCACATAGTCTCTAACATTTCCTCTA
>USSP01000144.1 GCA_900557385.1 uncultured Lachnospiraceae bacterium | reverse complement strand
TCCGAAGCACTCCAATGTAATACGAAGTTCCACCGCCGCATTTCGGTTGATGGAAACGAACTGATTATGCTCCAGCTTGATTACATTGCCGTTCTTCTTTGCAATCACATCTGCCACACGTGACAATTCACCCGGTTTGTCGGGAAGAAGTACGGATACCGTAAAGATACGGTCACGCATGATTAATCCCTGTTGAACCACAGAAGACATGGTAATCACATCCATATTTCCACCACTGAGGATAGAAACTACCCGTTTATTCTTGACATTTAACTGCTTCAATGCAGCAACCGTAAGAAGTCCGGAATTTTCCACGATCATCTTGTGATTTTCTACCATATCCAGAAAAGCTACGACCAGATCTTCGTCCGGCACCGTAATGATAGCATCCAGATTCTTTCTGGCATATTCAAAAATCTTGGTTCCGGGTGTTTTCACAGCTGTGCCGTCTGCAATGGTATTCACACTGGGAAGGGTTACTACCTTACCCGCCTTAATGGACTCCTGCATACAGTTTGCCCCGGCAGGCTCCACACCAATCACCTTAATGTTAGGATTTAATAATTTCGCCAGGGTGGACACACCGGTGCAAAGCCCGCCACCACCGATAGGAACCAGAATATATTCTACTAAAGGAAGCTCCTTGAAAATCTCCATGGCAATGGTGCCCTGTCCGGTAGCAACTGCCAGATCATCAAAGGGATGTACGAATGTATATCCATGCTCCTTCGCCATCTCCAATGCCTTCTCGCAAGCCTCATCGTAGACATTCCCGTAGAGAACCACTTCTGCACCATAGCTCTTCGTCCGGTTCACTTTGATCAGCGGTGTTGTAGTGGGCATGACAATAACCGCCTTGACACCATATCTTTTCGCGGCAAAAGCCACACCCTGGGCATGGTTTCCTGCGGAAGCCGTAATTAAGCCTTTTTCCCGTTCCTCTTTCGTCAGGGTACTCAGCTTATAATAAGCACCTCTTACTTTATATGCACCGGTAAACTGCATGTTTTCCGGTTTCAGATAAACCTTGTTTCCTGTCTGGTTGCTTAAATAATCACTGTAAATCAGTTTGGTTTCCTGGGTTACCTGTTTTACAATTTCCGAAGCTTCCTCAAATTTTTCAAGCGTCAGCATTTTCTCCGCCATCATCTTTCTCCTCTTCTTCTGGTTTTACATCAAATAATGCGTTTACAAACTGATCTGAATCAAATTTCTGCAGATCTTCAATAGTTTCACCCACGCCGATATATTTCACCGGGACTTTCAATTCCGATTGTATCGCTACAGCGATACCTCCCTTAGCGGTTCCGTCCATTTTCGTCAGGATAATACCGGTAAGATCTGCCACTTCACCAAATTCTCTCGCCTGTGCCAGTGCATTCTGACCGGTAGTTCCGTCCAGTACAATCAGATTTTCCCGATGGGCATTGGGAAATTCCCTGTCAATAATCCGATTCATCTTCCGAAGTTCTTCCATCAGATTCTTCTTATTATGAAGTCTTCCTGCTGTATCACAGAGAAGTACATCCACATGTCTGGCCTTTGCTGCATTCACGGCGTCATAAATGACACTGGCAGGATCCGTTCCTTCTTTTCCACCGATGATATCCACACCGGCGCGTCTGCCCCATTCGGCCAACTGTTCTCCTGCTGCGGCACGGAAGGTATCCGCTGCGGCAATAAGAACTTTCCTGCCCTGATCCTTTAACTTACCTGCAAGTTTTCCAACAGAGGTTGTCTTACCTACTCCATTCACGCCGATTACCAGAATCACGGACTGTTCTTTTTCAAAATCATAGGCAGTTTCCCCCACCTGCATCTGTTCCCGGATGCTGTCAATGAGAAGCTGCTTGCACGCAGCCGGATCTTTGATATGCTTTTCCTTCACTTGTATCTTTAAGCGTTCGATAATCTCTGTGGTAGCGTTAACTCCGATATCTCCCATGATGAGGATTTCTTCCAATTCTTCATAGAAATCTTCATCAATAGCAGAATATCCGTTAAACACAGAATCAATACCATGTACAATATTATCGCGGGTCTTGGTAAGACCTGCTTTTAATCTTCCGAAAAAACCAGTCTTTTCTTCTCCCATTGATACCTCACATTCTAATCATCCAAATCTTTATCAATCAGACTGACACTAACCAACGTGGATACACCTTTTTCCTGCATGGTGATTCCGTAAAGCCGGTCTGCACTTTCCATTGTACCACGTCTGTGGGTAATTACAATAAACTGTGTGTTCTTAGTAAGCTTATGTAAATACTTCGCATAACGATCCACATTCGCCTCATCCAGTGCAGCCTCGATCTCGTCCAGCAGACAGAACGGAGACGGCTTCAGATTCTGAATGGCAAATAAAAGTGCAATCGCAGTCAATGCCTTCTCTCCACCGGACATCTGCATCATATTTTGCAGTTTCTTTCCGGGGGGCTGGGCACTGATCCGGATACCTGCTTCCAGAATATCCTCTCCTTCAATCAGTTCCAGAGTTCCCTTACCACCGCCAAAAAGTTCCTTAAATACCTTGTCAAACTCCCGGTTAATATCCGCAAATTTCTCCATAAACTGCTTACGCATCGCCGTATCCAGTTCCTCGATAATGCCCTGGAGCATGTTCTGGGCTTCTACCAGATCATCATGCTGGGTTTTCATCTGGGTGTAACGCTCCATGAGGTTTTTATAGTCCTCAATGGCATTAACATTCACATCGCCTAATTTGCGGATCTGATCCTTCAGACCACTGATCTCCCTCTTCATGCCGGGCAGATCCGTCATCTCCGGATTTCGGAGCCCTGCTGCATCTGACAGGGTGATCTCATATTCATCCCACATATAATTAATCTGGGACTCAATAGAATCCTCCAGCTTTTCCTTCTGGGATTGCAAACGATATACTTCCTTATCCAGTGCAGTAATTTTCTCTGCCATTTCCTCCCGGGTCTGGAAAAAGCCTTTCTGCTTGGTGGTCAGTTCTTCTTTCTTCTCCACATCCGCTTTTAATTTCTGCTCTGCATCGGACTGTGTGGTATAAGATGCCGCAATCGTTTTCTCGATCTCTTCGATATTGCGTCGCTTGGTATCCACATCCTCCTGGCTTAAACTGATGCCTTCTTCAATCTCTGTCCGCTCTCTTACCAGACGGGAAAGTTCCGCATCGATACGATCCACATTCTGCTGCTCGAAATCCTGCTTCTGGCGCATTTTCTGCACCTCCACATCCCATTCCGACACCCTGCTGCTCTGGACGGTTTCTTCCTCGTGTTCCTTATCTACCTGCGCCTGATATGCATTAATGGATACGGTCGTATCCTTTTCCAGCTGTTCCGAATCGGATAACTCCTGACTGATCTTTTCTTTGTTATCCTGAATTTCAATGATCTGGCGTTCGATTTCCTCCTGCTCACTTCGCAGGGATACCGAGCCTTCCACAGTCTCTGCACGGCGCTCCTTCGCCTGTTCCACACTGATTCTTGCAGTATTCTGCTCAATCATCTTTTGCTGAAGCTTCAATCTTGCAGACTCAATTTTGATTCGCAGTTTATTACGATTGCTCTTTGTATCTTCAATACTCTTCTGAAGTTCTTCAATCTGTGTCTCAATCTCAGCAATTTTCTTTTTCCGTTCTTCCATCTCACGATGACGCCCCAGGAAATTGCTGTTATTTTTGAAAGCACCTCCACTGATAGCACCTCCGGGTACCAACAGTTCGCCCTCTAACGTTACCATACGGATGCTGTATTCGTACTTTCTGGCAATCTTAACGGCATGATCCACATTATCAACTACCACGATTCTGCCCAACATCGCTTTTGCAACATCCTGATATTTCTTATCAATCTGAACCAGTTCATCTGCCATGCCGATGACCCCGTTTTCGTCCAATACATCCTTGGATTTCAATTCCGGGCTGTTTTTGATGGCAGTGAGGGGTAAAAAGGTAGCACGTCCCAGACGATTTGCCTTCAGGTAAGCAATCATCTTTTTCGCCGTCTCTTCTTCTTCGGTAACAATATTCTGAATATTTCCACCCAGTGCCGTTTCGATAGCGGTCTCATATTTTTTCTCTACCTTAATGATATCCGCAACCACACCAATGATTCCTTTGTTGGAATCCTTCTGCTCCATTACCTTTTTGACACTGCCGCCATAACCTTCATAGCGCTCGGCCAGATTGGACACGGCTTCCAGACGGGATTTCTCCTGATGATAGTGCTCCTGTTTCTTCCGAAGCTGCTCATCCAGTCCGGTAAGTTGATCCTTGTATTCTCCCAGAGACTGTTCCATGGATGCTACTTCTGCATCCATCCCGTTAATTTCCTGATTGACTCTGGCAAAATTTTCTTCCAGTTCTTTGATATTTTCTTCCTGCTTTGCCTCATCAGACTTGGCACGCAGTAAACGGGAATTTAACTCTGCCTTACGGATGTTCACCTGTTCCAGCATAGTGTCATAGCGTCCCATTCTGGATTTGATGGTAGCACGCTTATTCAGTTCATCAATAATGGTATTCTTACCGCTCTCAATCTGGTTATTCAGATCTTCAATTCTTGCCTGTACTTTTTCAAGGAGTTGATTTGCCTCATCACGGGCAGACTGAATCTCAGCCACCTGTTCATCAATGGCTGCTTTCTCCGATAAAATGTTCTTCTTTTCTTCCTGTTTTTCGGTAATCTCGCTATTCAGGGTGTCCATGCGGCTGTTTAGATGCTGGGCATTTCCTTCTGCAGAACGGATCTGTTCTTTTAAGACATTAATCTGTCCCTCCAGCTTTCCTCTGGTGACACTGGTATCCGTAAGATTACTTCTGGTCTGCTCGATTTCTGCCTCCAGAGACTCTATCTCACTCTGGATTCTCTCATACTCCGATTTAATATTCTCGTATTTTTCAGAAGTGTCCTGTAATTCCTGGGAAGCCGTCTCATAATTTTCTTCCACGGTCTTCAACTGGTCTGTAACACGTTGGTTTTCCAACAAAAACACGTTGACATCCAGGTTCTTTAATTCTTCTTTTTTCTTCAGATAAATTTTTGCCGTCTCAGACTGTTTCTCCAAGGGAGCAATCTGTTTTTCAAGTTCGGACAAGATATCACTGACACGAACCAGATTGGCCTTTTCCTCTTCCAGCTTCTTACAAGCCGTATCTTTGCGGCGTTTAAACTTGACGATTCCGGCAGCCTCATCAAACAGTTCTCTTCGATCTTCCGGTTTACCGGAAAGAATTTTATCGATCTGTCCCTGTCCGATAATGGAATATCCCTCTT
>USSP01000143.1 GCA_900557385.1 uncultured Lachnospiraceae bacterium | reverse complement strand
TGACGTTTTCTGCTTCCTCACGATTGAATAACTCCAGCGGATATAAGCCCTCCCGGTATTTTGTGATTCCTGCCGGAACCACAGACACACTTCGCATAAAGGGAAGATATTTGCTCAAATCCTCAATGGAACGGGTAAGTTCCTCCCCGTCATTTACCCCTTTACACAGCACAATCTGACCATTCATCTCAATATGTGCTTCATAAAGATCCTGTAAAAATTTTAATTTTTCCCCGGCGAAACGATTATGCAAAAGCTTACATCGCAGTTCCGGATTCGTCGCCTGGATGGAAATATTAATGGGTGCCAGATGCATCTGGATAATACGATCCACATCCTTTTGCTGCATATTAGTCAGAGTAATATAATTGCCCTGTAAAAAGGAAAGGCGGGAATCATCGTCCTTGAAATACAAAGTTTCCCGCATTCCCGGCGGCATCTGGTCGATAAAGCAGAAAATACACTTGTTGCTGCAGGAACGGTAATCACTCATCAGATCATTTTCAAATTCGATTCCCAATTCCTCATCATAATCCTTATCAATTTCCAGCAGCCATTCCTCGCCATCCGGCTTGCGAATTCCTACTTCCACATATTCATCTTTCATATAAAACCGGTAATCAAAAACATCCTCGATTTCCTGGTCATTTATGGTCAAAAGCACATCCCCCGGCTCAATTTCCATTTCCTCTGCAATGGAACCGGGGTACACTTTGCAAATCTTGTGTTCCAGTTTCTTCTTCATGGTTCTCCTGTATTTGAACAAAAAGTTGCTGTTACAATAAATCCCGCCAGTCCTGAATCCTGCGGTAACTTATTTGTTGATTATTTTCCGGCACTGTTTGTCGCATTGGTGCCTCTTTTCCCTCTGGAAGTCCTTCATATAAAATGGGAGTGATTCCGGCTTGGTACGCCCCCACCACATCTGCCTCATAGGTATCCCCGCAAAACCACACCTCATCCGGTTCTAATCCCGCCTTTTTCAATCCCAGTTCAAAAATACGCCTGTCTGGTTTTCTTACTCCATATTCACTGGACGCCAGAATAAATTCAAACTGGTTATTCGGTAAAAGAAGATTCATTCGACGGCGCAAATTTTCCCCCGACCATCCAATGTTGCTGATGACACCGGTTCGGATTCCCAGGGACTTTAGTTTTTTCAGCATTTCTTCTACATAAGGCATCTTGCACTCCGGCACAAGTGGAGATGTGTAGTCCCACAAAATCTGCTCCGCCTCCTGCCAGGAAACATCGAATTTGATTCCCAGATATTCATATTGAAGTCGCATCATTTGATATTCGTGAGGCTCCCAGTTGATATCACGGCAGGACTGTAACTCTTTAAATAACTGTTCCGAAAACTTTCTCGACTGCTCCGGAGTCGCATGATTGGGGTTACTGATCACATGTTCAAATAATGCCCTTTCACCCCGCATAAAATCAAATCCTGGCTCATATAACAAAGTTCCACCATAATCAAACATAATCATTTCAGGTAATTTATCGAATGGCATAATCGACTCCTTTGTTACTATAAGAATGAAAGTCTCAAATGAAAGCGTTGCTGTTATCCTTCAAAAAAATAACTGCTCCAGGCTGATAACCCGAAACAGTTTTATTTTAGCATAGCTTATTGGGAAAAACAATTAAATAATAACAGGTGTGTTGGTATTTTCTTTTCCTTTTCTGTTAATTCCAATGATACTTATAGGTTTTGCATGAACTATCACACATTCCCCTGTCTTACTCTTTTTAGGTACATTCACATGTAGGACTGCATCCCATAAATCTGCATGTCCGTCATCTGAAATATAGCCATCCATATTTCTTTTGTAAACATTATGATTGGAATAAGTCCTTCCATTCTTAGAAATATTTATGGTATGAATTCCTTCAGACACCCTGTTCTCATCATTGAAAAAAGAGAGAATGAATGTCTCATACTTTTCTTTCATTGCATGGATGGTTTCCTTACGAAAATCCATTTCCATGGCTGTCTCATATCTCTGGCTTACAAAATAATCATAAATTGCCATTGGCGCAGTGCCCCAGTTTCCCAGTAAAACAGCTCCTCTGTTCTCGTAAGTGCTAATTAGTTCAACCATATCCGTCTCTGCCGTTGTCTCTCCCAGTGCCAGTTTCGCATTATAGGTTGCAATAATCTCACATCCTGCTTTATCCATGTCAGCACGTCCAAATTTTACGTTTTTCCATTCCCTTTGATTTTCAATAAAGGTATTTCCCATAAAAAAGGTATGTTTTTTCAACTCGGAAAGATTATTAGTTTGATTCTGCTGTATTCGCTTTTGAGAAATTGGAAACATTAACGCCTTCAATACACCTAATACTTGTCTGTTGGATGCATTTTGTACGATAAACTTATTCATTTGTTATTCCCCGGTTTATTCATAGTTTTTGGTTTTGTTTGTATTAAAAAATACCCTGTAGTTAAAGTTAAATCAGAGGTATCTTTTCTCCTTCGGCATAATATGATAAAATTTATTTGTTGTCACCACCCAATCCGACAACGGAAAGGGGGTGCCTACATGAATTACATAACTTCATTTTTTCTCTCCGTTGCAGCAAGCATTGTTGCCTACTTTGTTTGCAAGTGGCTAGACGGTAGAGACGGTGACAATTAGTCCAAAAGAAAGCCCCTAGGTCTCGCACACCTAGGGGCTTTCGATTTGTGTCCACATGGAACATAACTTCATTTTGCCTATCACTAATATAACATACGCAGTCAACTTTTTCAAGCATATCTGCACCCTGGATAACGTGATACATTCTGCCCAAAATATAGGAATTGTGTTCCCTCCGGTCTTATGATAAAATAAATTTCTGTTGTAAGGAGGATTTAACATGGCAAAAGGTATTCCCGGCAAAAATTATTGGGCATTGGTCATTCTTATTTTGGCAGGCATTGTGATTGGAGGGTTCATCGGGGAACTGACCTCCGGCGTTTCAGGCTTAAGCTGGCTTGGCTACGGTCAGACCTTCGGTCTTTCCACTCCCCTGGTTCTTGATTTAGGAATTCTGGTTATCACTTTCGGTCTGACCATCAAGATTACCATCGCCGGAATTTTAGGTATTCTCATTGCGATTTTAATCTACCATTTCATCTAAATAGCCTTCGATTTCATCATAATTACCGTGAAACTGGATGGACTGCATTCCCACAGCCTTTGCACCTTCCACATTGGCTGCTACATCATCAAGAAACAGACATTCTTCTGCTTTCAGTTGATAGGTATCCAGCAGATACTGGTAAATCCGTGCATCCGGTTTGATGATATGTAAATCTGCAGAGACTACAATGCCTTTGAATTCTTCCACGTTATAGAACGTGGGGAAATAATCGTGGAAACGATAAGACGCATTGGATATCACATAAGTGTGGTATCCTTTTTTTCGTACCTTTTCCAGAAATTCTTTTGCTCCCTCAATGGGACTTAAACAAATATCCCAGTGTTCCACACATTCTTTCAGTTTTCCGTGCATTTCCTCCGGCACCCGCTTTTTCACCAGTTCAAAGAGTTCTTCATCCGTGATTAAACCCAAATCGGTTTTCACCCAGTCCTCTCCCTGGAACAGTTCCCGGTAAATCACTGTCCTTTCTTCTTCTGTTTCGCAGAAACGATCCAGCACAAGCTGCGGGTCATAGTGAACCAACACATTTCCCATATCAAATACAATATTTTTAAGCATGTACCTGCTCCTTTCATTTCCCGACATAGTCAAAAAGGCATCCTCAACGTTGGGGATGCCTCTTGATTGGTGTTTCCTATTTCAAAATTACAGTACAGGATTAAACAGGATATGCTCCGTTTTTGCCATCGGCTTTGGACATATCAACTTTCTCCTGCTGAGCCTGACGATATTTGAAGAAGTCAACGGCAACCTGAGGGAACAATGCGTAGGATAATACATCCTCATCCTGCTGTTTCCACTCTTTCATCTCGCTCTCGATCTTCTCTAACTCGTTAGGAAGTAAATCAGCGGGACGACAGGTAATAACTTCTGCATCACCGATACATTTCTTCTGGACATCTTTATTGAAAGGTTTTACGGTCTGACCGTATTTACCCATCAATACATCCTTGGTCTGCTCGGTTGCCATCTTGTAACGCTCACCCATCAGTACGTTCATAACAGCCTGTGTACCAACGATCTGAGAAGAAGGTGTTACCAGAGGGGGCTCACCCAGGTCTTTACGAACCTCAGGAATCTCCTTTAATACATCATAGTATTTATCCTCAGCATGCTGCTCTTTCAACTGGCTAACCATGTTGGAAAGCATACCGCCGGGTACCTGGTATAACAGAGTCTTAATATCAACGCCCATTACCTTCGGATTCAACAGACCGCTTGCCAGACACTCGTCACGGTAAGGACGGAAGTAATCTGCAATTTCAGCCAGTAAGTTCTGGTCTAAACCGGTATCATAGGGAGTTCCCTTGAAAGTCTCAACCATAACCTCGGTTGCAGGCTGGGATGTTCCCATTGCAAACGGGCTCATAGCGGTATCGATGACATCTACACCTGCCTCTACTGCTTTGAGGTAAGTCATGGAAGCAACACCGGAGGTATAGTGTGTGTGTAACTGGATAGGAAGCTTGGTTACGCTCTTCATAGCGCTGATTAATTCGGATGCCTTGTAAGGAAGCAGCAGTCCAGCCATATCTTTGATACAGATAGAGTCTGCACCCATTTCCTCAATCTTCTTCGCCATATCGGTCCAGTAGTCAAGGGTATAGGCATCACCCAGTGTATAAGAAAGAGCAATCTGGGAATGACCTCTGCCCTCTCTCTGTTTGATCTTATTGGTTGCATTAACAGCAGCCTGTAAGTTACGCAGGTCATTGAAGCAATCGAAAATACGAATGATATCAATACCATTTGCGATAGACTTCTCTACAAAGTACTCTACCACATCATCTGCATAGTGACGATATCCGAGGATATTCTGTCCACGGAACAGCATCTGCAGTTTTGTATTTTTGAATCCGTCACGGAGTTTTCTCAGTCTCATCCATGGATCTTCATGCAGAAAACGTAAGGAAGCATCAAAGGTTGCGCCGCCCCAGCACTCTACGGAATGATAACCAACTTTATCCATCTTATCAACGATGGGAAGCATTAACTCGGTAGGCATTCTGGTTGCAATCAAAGACTGATGTGCATCTCGCAGAATGGTCTCGGTAATGCCAATGGGTTTCTTTTCAATTTCTGCCATTTTTTTATCTCCTTATTAGATTAATCAGAATACACCAAAGATAGCTT
>USSP01000142.1 GCA_900557385.1 uncultured Lachnospiraceae bacterium | reverse complement strand
GGGATGAAATACAATCCTTGTCGGAATTCCTGGTAACCATGGCATCGGATTTGAAAACTTATATGAAAAATTTGATGCTTGAAACAAAAGAAAAGGAACGTATAGGAGCAGAATTGAATGTTGCCACACAGATTCAGTCTTCCATGCTGCCCTGTATTTTTCCTGCCTTTCCCAACCGAAAGGAAATTGATATTTATGCGACTATGACGCCGGCAAAGGAAGTCGGGGGAGATTTCTATGATTTCTTCATGGTAGATGAAAGACATCTTGCAATTGTAATGGCAGATGTTTCCGGCAAAGGTGTTCCGGCAGCGTTATTCATGGTCATCGGCAAAACCTTAATCAAGAACCATACATTACCGGGAAGAAATTTAGGAGAAGTTTTTACGGAGGTAAACAATCTTCTCTGTGAATCCAACAATAACGGAATGTTTATTTCAGCCTTTGAGGGAGTGCTGGATCTCGTAACGGGCGAGTTTCGATATGTCAACGCAGGACATGAGCCGCCGTTTATTTATCGTAAGGGCGGCGGTTATGAGGCATACAAAATCAATCCGGGCTTTGTCCTTGCAGGTATCGAGGACTTCCAATATGAAGAACAGGTAACACAGCTCCATGTAGGAGACAGGATTTTCCAATATACGGATGGTGTAACGGAAGCAGACCTTGAAGCTTGTGAAGGCAGATATCGATGCTTTTGTAGGAGAGGCGGACCAGTTCGATGATATAACAATGCTTAGCCTTGCGTATGTTCGTAAAATGATTATCTAAATCGGGGGTTCTATAGACATAGAACCGACAGGAGGCTACCAAAAGTGAAGTTAGACAATTTGTATAAAAATGACATGGACAAGAAAAGAGATTCTGTTATTGAGACGATCAAAGAATCCTTTTCCTTTTTAACACCGGCTTTTTTGATTGGGGCTTTTGCCTTGGCGATCCAGAGCTTTCCGGTTACAGCCATACGTGAATTGGTTGCAACGGTACTGGATGGAAAACTGTATGACTTTCTTGAAATCCTGTATCAAGCAACTTATGGATTCACAGCGGTTTACCTGGTGTTTATTTTTTCCTGCCTGAATTCCCATACGGAGAAGATACATACCGATATTGGTGTGATTTCCGTCATTTCCACAACCATCTGTTATTTTGCATCGCTTGGTTCTGCGGTTTTGAATGGGGAAGTTTCCCTGATGCGTTATACGAATATGGCAAATGTGTTTTCGGCATTGTTGATCGCGGTATTGTATAACAAGTTGTTCTTTCTGTTATATCATAAGCTGATGCGGAACAGAGAGGATGCCTACTCCACGACCTTTACAAGAGGGATTCACTGTGTACCTATTGTCTGCATCTGTGTGGGTATTTCTGCACTGGGAGCAGAACTCATCAGTTTATGTGAAGGAATCTATAACTTTAACGATTTGGTTGTTGCTCTATTGGGAAAACCCTTTGAAACGATTGGAGCAACCTTCCTGGGCGGACTTCTGATTATGTTTTGTGAATCGGTCCTGTGGATGGTCGGGATTCATGGCAGTAATGTTTTTGATACATTACTCACATCGGAAACCAGTGTGTTCGCCTTCGGAAACGGATGCATCATGAACAAACCGCTCCTTGATACCTTCGTTCTGATGGGCGGATGTGGAACCACCTTGTGTCTTTTTGCAGCAATCCTGCTCTTTAGTCGTGACAAAAGGATGCGGAGACTTACCAGGCTGGCAGGAATTCCCATTGTATTTAATATCAATGAGATCTTTGTATTTGGGATACCTATTGTGTTTAATCCGATTTATCTGGTTCCGTTTGTAGTAACGCCGCTGGTATCGTATACGATTAGTTACCTTGCGATGTCTGCCGGTCTGGTGCCGCCAATTATCAATGGCAGCGTACATTGGACAACTCCGGTGATCATCAGCGGGTATCAGGCTACCGGCTCTATTGCGGGAAGTATCTTACAGCTGGTTACGCTTGTTGTTGGAACATTCATTTATATGCCTTTTGTGCGGAAAGCGGATAGAGTTGCTGTAGAAAATGAAGAAAAGTGTCTGCAATGCCTGACGGATATTTGCCGTAAAGCAGAAGCGGAAAAACAGCCGTACCGTCTGAATCATGTGAGTGCACTGTTAAGTTCCTTTGAGGAAAATTTATTTAACAAGCTGAACAGTGATATTCAGGCAGGCACGGTGGCAATCCATTATCAACCCCAGGTACGTGATGACAAAGTCATTGCAGCGGAGGCGCTGCTGCGTTTTCAATACCGGGAGGGCAAAGCAGTCTATCCACCGCTTGTGGTGGAAATAGCCCGTAACAGGGGAGTGTTTGAAGAACTAAGTAAAGTAATCTGTAAACGTGCGCTGAAAGATTTAAAAGAAATGCAGCGGATTGAACCGGCATTTGAGGTGGAAGTGAATCTCCGGATTGAACTTATTATGGACGAAGCGTTCCGTAAGTGGCTTATACAGGAGGTAGAGGAAGCGCAGGTAACGCCCAATACTTTCGGTATTGAAATTACAGAGGATGCCAATATTTCCGATGCCGATGTATACCAGACAGCCTTTGAACAGATCAAGAAGAGCGGGATTAAGGTTTTTATGGATGATTTTTCCATGGGAAATACTTCCATTACCATTCTGCAGAAGAATTATTTTGATTTTGTAAAGATGGATGGTTCCCTGATCCGGAATCTGCAAAACGAGCGGACCCAGAGTATCGTTTCCTCCATCATCCAACTGGGGCAGAGACTTAATTTCCGTGTCCTTGCAGAGTATGTGGAAACAGAAGAGCAGAGGGATCAGCTGCTTGCCATGGGATGTGATACGTTCCAGGGATATTTGTATTACAAGGATATGCCGGTGGAGAATCTGGTGGGGATTCTGAAGAATGAGAATAAGGACAGAACCGGTCAATAGAAAAGCCACAGTGGGACAAGCTGTCTCGCTGTGGCTTTTTAATTCAAAAACTTGACGCCAGCATGTGCAGTACATGCTGAATATACAGAACGAAAAATTCCCGGTTGGTTTTCATATCATCTGTCAGTTCGAAGAAATATTCTTTACTCTTGTAATCCCGTTTGAAAAAAGGTTCAAAAACGGTGTCCCACTGGGGCAGATACAGAGAATACTTCCGGGTATAACAATTTGCTGCCGTAGCCTGTACGCGATGTTCTTTGTCCACGAATCCTGCGATAGATTTGTGAAGTGCCACATCCTCCTCCGGCAGGTAATAATAGTCCTTATAATTGGAATAAAAGTACTTCATTTCTTCTTCGTAAAGAGGAATCCGCAAGGTTCCCTCCAGTCCTTCTCCGGAAAAGAAGAAAGCACCGGTCGAGTAGCTGATCTTCAGGGGGAGGGGAGTGGACAGCTTGAAGCTGATATATAATTCCTGATGTCGTTCTCCGTTCATATCTGTATAATAATTTGCCTGCACCTTTTTCGGACGATGGTTTTCGTTGAACATATCATAAACAGACAATATCGGCAGAATTTCCAGCATACCCTTCACATCGTCAGCGTTGTGCTGAAGGAGAATCTTAAACATCCGCTCATCGGGATTCTCTGCGTAAGCATGGTAAATGCCGATCAGTTCACCGCCGTTATACACATCCACACGATCGATTCCCAGATATAACTCAATCGTTTTCTGCTTGCAATTGGGCAGGCGCAGAAAGAATTTATAGGGAGAAACGCGACGGTAAATGTCAATACCGATGAAATTCTCCAAGGTATAGGGCAGCTTATAGGCAGCGACCTTCTGCATCAGATAAGGCAGATCGAAATTATTTCCGTTAAAATGGATTAAATGGGTGAAATCCTTGAGATAGTCAAAAAAGGAAATCAGTAAATCACACTCATCGTTTTTGGAATCAGCGAACCATTGCTGGGTGTACCAGCAGCCATCCTGATAGGAGGCGGTTCCAATCAGATAAAGGACAGAAGAGCGTGCGGTAAAACCGGTGGTTTCGATATCAATAAATAGTATTTTTTCAAGAGGGGCAATTTTTTCCAAGGGATAGCGAATGGAAAACCCTTCCAGTTTCTGTCGGATAACGCGCATGAAAAAGGCTCCTTTTCATTGATTTCTAAGGTAACTATATCATATTTTCGGTTTTGTAAGTAGTCTTTGTTGAATATTTTAGCGAAAAAATATATAATATAAAAGATTAAAAATTCTCAAGAAAGAAGGAAAGGGAATGGCAAAACTAACATTCTTGGGTGGCGTCCATCCGTATGATGGTAAAGATTTATCCAAGGACAAGCCTATTAAGGAAGTCCTGCCGAAAGGTGATCTGGTATATCCTTTATCACAACATATCGGTGCACCCGCCAACCCGATCGTAAAAAAAGGCGACCATGTATTGACCGGACAGAAAATTGCGGAAGCGGCAGGCTTTGTATCTGCGCCCATCTATGCTACGGTATCCGGTACGGTAAAAGCGATTGAGCCAAGGCGTGTGGTCACCGGTGATAATGTGATGAGTATCGTTATCGAAAACGATGGAGCATATGACGAGGTGGAGTATCCTCCGGTTAAGCCGTTGGAGGAAATGACCCGTGAGGAAGTAGTAAATCTGATCAAGGAAGCCGGCGTAGTCGGCATGGGTGGTGCAGGCTTCCCTACCTTTATCAAGATGTCTCCCAAAGAGCCGGAGAAGATCGACTACATTATTGCCAATTGTGCGGAGTGTGAGCCCTATCTGACTTCCGACTACCGTCGTATGCTGGAAAATCCGGAACTTCTCATTGACGGAATGCGGGTTATTTTATCCATCTTCCCTAAGGCACAGGGTGTGTTTGCCGTGGAAGATAATAAGCCGGATTGTGTTAAGCTTCTGAAGGAACTGACCAAAGATGAAGACCGCATGAGCGTGAAGGCGATTAAGACCAAATATCCCCAGGGTGCAGAGCGTATGCTGATTTATGCAGTGACCGGCAGGGCAATCAATTCCGATATGTTACCGGCAGATGCAGGCTGTATTGTAGATAACGTGGACACCATCGTGGCAATTAACCAGGCTGTCCGTGAAGGAAAACCGTTGATGCACCGCATCGTTACCGTAACCGGTGATGCCATTGCAGACCCCAGAAACTTTATCGTCCGCATCGGAACCAATTATGCGGAACTGGTGGAGGAGGCCGGTGGCTTCAAGAAAGATCCCGTGAAGATTATTTCCGGTGGTCCCATGATGGGCTTTGGTATTTTTGATTTAAATGTTCCCACCACCAAGACGGCGTCAGCTTTGCTTTGCCTGACCAAAGATGATGTATCGGCGATGGAGCCTACTGCCTGTATCAACTGCGGGC
>USSP01000141.1 GCA_900557385.1 uncultured Lachnospiraceae bacterium | reverse complement strand
TTTTTATGAAGTTAACCTACCTGTTTTGCATTGGGATAAATCCGCTCCATGCGGCTGTCATCGTAGTGGGTGTCCAGCCAGGTCTGTATAGAATTATACTGGTTAGTGTCTTTGGATCGTTCATCGTAACGCACCAGTGCCATACAGGACATCACAATATTGCAGCACATAAAAACAATCAATACCCAGGTCATGATTGTTCCGGCTTTCTTCGGAATTTTCTCAATCCATTTGGAGACAAAGGGATAAATTCCCCGGAACCAGACTACCGCGGCGATTCCCCAGAAGAAACAATACAGCAGATTGATTCTTCCACCAATATTAAAGGGAATCTGGCTATAGTCCCAGAACACTTTACCAAAGACAATCTCGGTAAAGACACTGCAGAAGTATTCGTATACACCACCCAACAGGGTTCCGATGGCAAAGAGGAAAAAGCGGTCGCTGTTCCGGTATTTATAAAGAAGCAGTGTGACCAGTGCCACGCCCAGTCCCCAGACGATGCTGAAAGGTCCCCAGACCACACTGCTGCGGCTCATCCATACACCGGCAGTGATACGACAAAAAATCGTCTCCGTAATATCTCCCAGAAAGGCACCGATGAAAAAGAGCCAGATAATTTTGTAAAAGCTGCATCCATAGGCAAAAACATCCCTGTTTTTCTCTACTGCTTCCACCTTCTGTGCCTTGGGGTAGGCTTTGTGGATACGTTTCTCGGTTTTTGCTGCAATCCAGGTACGCAGATTACGGCTCACATCATCAAACTGCTGGTTAGTTTTTTCCCAGTTTGCTGCCTGTTTGCTTTGTCCCCATAATAGAATGGCAGATGCCAGAATGTCCAATGCCAATAATCCCAGCAGAATCAGTACAAGAAGCGTTTTCAGCAGGCTGGGAAGTAAGTCACCGACAGCAATCAGCAGTTGATTTCCCCAGCGTACAATGATGTAACCCAGAGCACCCCACAGAGCCGATGCCGGAAGGCAGATATAACCATCCAGATTCCACTTCACCTTGGAATAGTCCCACCAACGCTCTCCAAAAAATTTTTCGATTAAATGCCCGGCAATCCACTCAATGATGGTGGCATAGGTCATGGCGAATACAAAAAGCCAGAAGCCGGTCAATTCATTTAAGGTGACGGAAACCACCACGGCACCGATACCATAAATCACACAGAAAGGACCGGTCACCAGACCTTTATTGGTAAAAACTTTGTGCCGGATCGTTCCGAAAATCGTTTCCAGCACCCAGCCGGCAAAGGAATAAATAAAAAATAAAAGCAGCAGATTCGTCAATGAATGCATGATTTCTCCTTGGTTTGCACGTTCTCCTTATTACTTGCAGATTTCTTCTGCCATTGCCTCAAGGGCTGCCTCGGTGTCCTCATGGACGGCGGATTTGATGGTCACATTATTTTCCAGATAGGTAATGGCTTTGCTCTTTTCCAGCATGGTCTGCATCACTCTCTTTGCCGTAGGCGCCCAGGTTCCGTTTTCCATAAAACCAACGGTACGGTTCTGATAGCTGCGCTCCGTCAGCTGATTGATAAAGGTCTTCATACAGGGGAACACATCACCATTATAAGTAAGGGTTGCCAATACCAGATGGTCATAGCGAAACGCTGCTGCCACACATTCTGCCATATCATTTCTCGCCAGGTCTGCCAGTACCACATTGGGATAGCCCTTTGCTTTTACCTTCTCTGCCAGCAGCTCTGCCGCCCTTTTCGTATTACCATACACAGAGGCA
The DNA here is from genome assembly GCA_900557385.1 of uncultured Lachnospiraceae bacterium. Taxonomy (GTDB): domain Bacteria; phylum Bacillota; class Clostridia; order Lachnospirales; family Lachnospiraceae; genus UMGS2037. The sequence goes on along the minus strand of USSP01000141.1, from coordinate 3,622 downwards.
TAAGCAATGAGGACGCCTTTTTCCTCCGGTCTGTAGGATGACCAGATGTCGTATTTTTCCAGATAGTGTCCGAGATTTTCTGTAAGTACAGGACCATGGAGAGGACAAATGATTTGAATATCCAACGCAGAGGCTTCCTTCAACAGTTTCTGCACCTGCATGCCATATTTGCCCACAATTCCGATGTAGTAACGGCGTGCCTCATCGTCCCAATTTTCTTCCACATCTAGCGCACCAAACTTTCCAAATCCGTCTGCGGAGAAAAGAACTTTATCGGTGCTGTCGTAAGTCACCATAACCTCCGGCCAGTGAACCATGGGTGCAAACACAAAGGTCAGTTCGTGTTTTCCCAGAGAAAGCGTGCCTTTATCCTGTACCGTGAGGCGTTTTACCCCACTGTCCAAAGCGAAAAACTGATCCATCATGGTAAAGGTTTTGGCATTTCCTACGATGGTTGTATTGGGGTACTTTTTCATAAAGTTCTGGATGTTGGCAGAGTGGTCAGGCTCCATGTGCTGTACCACCAGATAGTCGGGAGTTCTTCCATCCAGTGCGGTTTCCACATTGGCAAGCCATTCTTTTTCAAAATGAATGTCCACGGTGTCCATGACCGCAATTTTTTCATCCAGGATGACATAAGAATTGTATGCCATGCCGTTGGGCACAACGTACTGCCCCTCAAATAAATCCACCTGGTGGTCGTTGACTCCTACATATTTGATGTCATTTGTAATTTTCATTTAATCCTCCTTGTTTTGCGAAGCAAAATCCGAACCCCTTGGTGAGGAGAGGATTTTCCTCCTTTAGTCTCCCATAACCACCTTACAGTTTTTCTTGAAGCATGCAATACCGTATTTGATAAAATTCTGCATGCCATCCTGCTTCAATCTTGTCAGGTAGTCTTTTTCTTCGATCTGCTGCAGTGCGGCTTCGCACGCAGCATCCATATCTCCATCTTCTGCATATTTTAATTCGATGGCAATCCCTGTCCTGTTTTCCCCAGCCTCCACAAGGATATCGCTGTATCCAATGCCCGACTCTGCATTGGACATGGTACGCCATGTGGATTTATAACCCAGAAGTCCCAACAGGATACCATGATAAAAGTTTTCTTTCTTTTCCCTTGCTACGGCAGTATCTCTTATGCTTATGGTGTTCCACAGGTAGACTCCAAACAGCTTTTCTATCGTTTCAGGATCCTTCTTCAGGAATGCATCACAAAGTTCTTCCAGTGTTTTTCCATCGCTTCTTGATACATCGCTGAACCATTCCCTAATCTGTCTGGTAAACAGGTTTCTTATTTCTCTGTTGGGGATTTTCAACAGATAGGCTCCGCTTGCTGTTTGACCACACTGTGTCAGATAGCCGGTGGTAAACAGGACACTCCAGAGATTTTCGATATTTTTATCAATCTCGTTGTATGTCAGTTCCAGTGAAATATTTTTTTCAATGCTTTCTCCTGCAATTAACTGCTCTATTTCTGTCTTGGTCTGGGCATTCGCCTTGTCAATGAAACGGCGGACAATCGCATTGCCACTGGAATTGGACCAGAAATCCTGTGGTTTGGCGGTAGAATCTGCGCATAGGCTTTTACAGTAACGGATTACATCCCATGGACAGTATACCTCTGTGTTTCCAAAGTGATATCCATCATACCATTCCTTCACCTCAGCATAGTGTTCCAGGAAGTCATAGTCTTTTAATACCTTTCTTACTTCTTCATCAGTGAATCCAAAGCCCTCATCATACCGAACATCAAGAATTGACAGTACTTCAAAATTATTGATGCCGGTGAAGATACTCTCTTTTGATACACGCAAGCATCCTGTCAAAATACCAAACTGCAGGAAATCATTGGTTTTTAATGCCTGCCCCAGCAGTCCGCGGATGAGTTCGACCATTTCCTCATAATAACCATTACTGAATGCTTTATCCAGTGGCACATCATACTCATCTATGAGAATGATTACTTTTTGGGAGTAATGTTTGTATAAAAATCTGGCTAACATCTTTATGCTGTTTTCCAATGCAATTCCATCTCCAAGCAGCATTTTCTGAAACAGCAGTCTGTCTTCCTCTGTCAGTTTATCACTCGTTTTTAGATAGTAATGGCGATCTGCCTCTTCCATGATCAACTGCAGCAGCATTTCCCTGGCTTTTTCAAAGTTCAATCCGTCGACACCCTTCAAGGACAGAAAAATAACCGGATATTTCCCCATATGCTCCTCGCACAGTCTTTTGTTGCAGGATATATAGAGTCCATCAAAAACCGACTGATCTGTGCCAATCTCAAAAAAAGTCTTGAACATGCTCATATTCAGGGTTTTGCCAAAGCGACGGGGGCGCGTAAAGAGATTAACCTTTCCCCAGCTCATCAAAAGTTCCTCAATCAGTTTCGTTTTGTCAACATAATAAAAGCCTTCTTTTCGGATTTCTTCAAAGTTTTCAATTCCTACCGGTAATTTTAATCTGTTCTCCATGGAAACCTCCCGACCGGAAAAAGTCCGCCGCAGCATAATTGCCCGATAAGGCAAAAATCCGCTATACATTACTATAGTATAGCGGATTCACATGATAAAAACAATATTGACTACAAACCAGATTTCTTAGTTGTAACCTTTTCTCACGATGTTTGCATGTTGTTAATCATTTTCATCACTTGGTCAAATGGAATTTTTTCTTCCTGTTCAAACAAGGCTCGCAGGCGGCGGTACTCTTCCCGCTGTGTATCCGTATAATGGGAAGGCATGTCCGAAGTAAGAAACACATTTCCCAGCAGAGCGTTCACTGTGGCAAGCAGCCGTTTCTGTTCTGCCGTCAGCTTACAATTTTCTTCTCGGAGAAAAAACACATCCGGGTCGCTGCCATAGCCACGGTCATTCAGCTGTCGGCGCAGAATCGTGTTGTTGATGGCTTGTCGTGTGGACACTCTTTCCCGATGAAACAGGCGCATATACCACACATCATCCCAATCCAGCCCCACATCACAGCTGACGCGGCAGTAGTCCACCAGACCGAAGGCAGGCATCACCGGCACACCACAGCCTAAAATCAATTTCTCCCCGCACCAGTTCCGCAATAGCTGCATGGCACGGCTCATCCGTGCGGCACGGCTCTCCCTTGCGTTGCCGAAAGGTGCCGCTCCATATAGGAAATCCAGCTTGACCAGATCAAAGCCCCATTCATCCAGTACCTGTTGAAATACCTTGTGCAGATAATCCAGCACTGCCGGGTGGTCGATGTCCAATGCATAGAAACCGCTCCAGTTGCAGCCGCAGCACCAGGGCTCTCCATTTACCTGTAGCAGCCAATCGGGGTGTTCCCGAAAAAGGGCAGAATCTTTTTCACACACGAAAGGAGCAAGCCACAATCCCGCCTGAAATCCATCAGCATGAATTTCATCCACCATGCCTTTCAGTCCCCTGGGAAATTTCTGCCTATCTGTTTCCAGCCAATCTCCCACTTTGGGCTCCCAGCCATCATCAATCTGAAACAAATCCCCCGGTGAAAGCAAGCTCTGACACCCTTGCAAATCCTCCCGGATTGTCTCTTCGGTGATTTCCTGATAGCGGTTGTACCAACTGGAATAGCCTGCCAGTTTCTTTTGGGTACGGGGTTTCGG
>USSP01000140.1 GCA_900557385.1 uncultured Lachnospiraceae bacterium | reverse complement strand
AACCCGCACGGTATTGCTACCACAGGCACCTGAAGCCTGCGCGTCTGCCAATTCCACCACTCCTGCGAACAAAATTTATGATACCAGATACCTCTTTATCTGTCAACACTTATTTTGTATTTTTTTCAAATTTTTTGACCAATTAATCTGCGTAGTGATATTTATGTCGGTTTGACACCAGAAAAGAAACCGTTACCACCAATGCCAGTCCCTCCGCTACCGTAACTGCAAGCCAGATTCCATTCACATCCAGGAATACAGGAAGAATCAAGATCGCCGCTACCTGGAATACAAAAGTTCTCAGGAAGGAAATAACTGCTGATACTGTTCCATTGTTTAAACCGGTAAAAAATGCAGAACCGAAAATATTAAATCCACATAACAGGAAGGAAATGGAATAAATCCGCATGGCATGAATGGTCATTTCGTATAATTCCGGATCATAGCCCACATAAACAGAGGCAATCGGACCGGCACACACGCAAGCTGCCACTGTCATGATTACGGCTACTGTTGCAGTAATCTTCAGACTCATTTTCAGGATATTTTTTAATTCTCCATGATTACCGGCTCCATAATGATATCCAACAATAGGGTTGACTCCTACGGAATAACCGAAGAAGAACGCCATGAAAATAAAGGTCACATACATAATGACACCATAGGCTGCCACTCCATTTACCGATGCGATCCGTAATAGCTGAAAGTTGTAAAGCATACCGATCACCGAGGCGGAAATATTACTAACCATCTCGGATGCTCCATTCATGCATGCTTTACCCAGGGCATTCCAATCGATTTTCGTTTTTACCAGACGCAGACGGCTATTGTTATTGGGGCGCATGAAATAAACCATAGGAATCATGCCTCCCAGGATCTGTCCGATCAAAGTAGCAATACCCGCTCCCGTAATACCAAAAGGAAATACATAAACCAGAAAAAAATCCAACACCATATTGGTCACGCCGGTTGCAATAGAAATGACCAGTCCGAAATGCGGCTTCTCTGCTGCAACCATAAAACTCTGAAACGCATTCTGCATCATAAAAAAGGTATTCGATGCCATCAGAATTCTTCCGTAAAGTACGCAGTCTTCCAGCACCTCTGCATCCGCGCCAAGAAAACGGGCGATAGGACGCATGAAAATGATACCCAGTACTGACAAAATGATACCCAGCATAATCAATACATAAATCATCATGGAAAAGTATTCCGATGCTTTCTGGTCCTTTCCCTCTCCCAATGTCTTGGCAATAAGGGCTGTGCCTCCTGCTCCGATCATGAAGCCTACCGCACACAGAATCATAATAAAGGGCATAATAAGGTTCACTGCTGCAAAGGAATTTTTTCCCACAAAATTGGATACAAAAAAGCCGTCAACGATGCTGTACACAGAACTGACAATCATCATAAACACGCTGGGCATTACATAACGTAATAATTTTTTATAAGTAAAATGATCCGAAAGACTAATTTTCATAACGACCTCTATTCACACATATTCAATACTGCCTTCATATCTTCCGGCAGTGGCGCTTCGAATTCCAGTGTGATTTTACGCAGTGGATGCTGAAAAGCCAGCCTCCACGCGTGGAGCGCCTGTCTCCCAATCCGTTCCATATCCGGGTTATACAGATAATCTCCAATCAGTGGATATCCTATATATTTTAAATGCACACGAATCTGGTGTGTGCGTCCTGTTTCCAGCTGCAGGTCAAGCAGAGAATAGCCGTTCTGCTCTGCTACCACATGATAGTGGGTTACCGCTCTGTCTCCGTATTTCCAATCTACCTGCCGTTCCAATATGGATCCCGGCTTTCGTGACAGGGGCGCATCAATTACACCGTCTTTTATATCCAGACTCCCTTTGACGATTCCCAGGTACTCTCTGTGAATCCCTTTTGCTTCTAAACCGCCCAAAGCCTTGGCAGATACCATTTGTCCCAGAATTGCTGCACTGAGACGGTTTTTCGCCACTACCGTAAGTCCCGAGGTATCTCTGTCCAGACGGTTGGTACACCGAAATACAAAGGGGGAATCCTCCTCCCGGTAACGCCATGCCAGAGCATTTGCCAGTGTATTGTCGTAATTGTGCACGGAAATATGCGTAGGCATACCTGCGGGCTTATTCACCACCACAATATCCTCGTCCTCATACATCACTTCCACCGGAAGTTCTACCGGGATTGTGATTGCATCTGTTCCTGTTTCCGGGATATGAACCGTGAGTGTCTGATCAGCATGGACACACTGATTCATATACACAGCCTGTCCATCCAGCCAAACAGTCTCCGGATTTTTCTTCAGTTCAATCAGCGTCTGGGTGGAAAACCCCTGTTGTTTCAAAAAAGTGCTTACCCGCATAGGTGCAGGGAGCTGCCCTATGTTGTAAGTGATTGTCCGATTCATAACGAAACGTTCTTATTCCTTTCCGTTCCAGCAATAAGTGCAAAGCTTGCAGGGTTCCAGACCGGTTGCTTCCAGCATATCATCCAGGCGGTTAAAGCGCAGCGAGGTGAATTTTAACTCTTTGCCAATTTCTTCCACCATCTTTTCATATTTTTCAGATTCGGGATCTGCATACTCCTGCAGGATTTCCTCTGTCACCTGACCGTTCTCCAGGCGCTCAATCACTCTTCTGGCAATCAGATCCATCTCAGAGGAAGAACGGGAAAAATTCAGGTATTTACAGCCGTACAGCAAGGGTGGACATGCCGGACGGATATGTACCTCTTTTGCACCACTTTCATACAAATATTCCGTGGTTTCCCGAAGCTGTGTTCCTCGAACGATTGAATCATCAATCAGTAGAATGCTCTTATCTTTAATCAGATCATTTACCGCCAGCATTTTCATCTTGGCAATCAGATTCCGCTTACTTTGCATGGTAGGCATAAAGGAACGTGGCCATGTGGGTGTATATTTGATAAACGGTCTGGAAAAAGGAATTCCCGACTCATTGGCATAGCCTACGGCATGGGCAGTTCCTGAATCCGGTACACCTGCTACAATATCCGGTTTCACATGATCTCTGGGCCATCTTCGCACCGCAGTTATAACGCATCTGCTCTACGCTGATGCCTTCATAAGAGCTGGCAGGGTATCCATAGTATACCCAGAGGAAGGTACATATTTTCATATCTTTTCCGGGCTGTGCCAAAGTAATACAATTCTTTTCCGTCAATACTACGATTTCTCCGGGACCCAGTTCTTTATAATCCGCATAGCCTAAATTCTTATAAGCAAAATTTTCAAAGGAAACACAGAAGCCTTCATCCTTTTTACCAACCACAACCGGAGTACGCCCCAGGCGATCTCTGGCAGCATAAATTCCTGCCTGATTTACCAGAAGAAGAGACAGAGAACCATCCACTACTTCCTGTACAAAACGGATTCCTTCGATAAGGTTCGCCTTGGTATTGATCAGTGCTGCCACCAGTTCCGTAGCATTAATCTCACCGGTACTCATCTCCTGAAAATGGACATGTCCCTGGTCAAACAGCATCTGCTGTAACCCTTCCAAGTTATTGATCTTACCTACCGTAGTGATTGCATACGTTCCATGATGGGAACGGATGATCAGAGGCTGTGCTTCATAATCGGAAATACAACCAATTCCATACCAGCCTGACATATGCTCTACTTCCTTATCAAACTTGGTACGAAAGGGAGCATTCTCAATGTTATGAATGGCACGATTAAATCCATTCTTTCCATATACCGTCATACCGCCTCGTCTGGTTCCCAAATGAGAATGATAATCCACACCGAAAAAAAGATCAAATACACAGTCCTCGCTAGATGCTACGCCAAAAAATCCACCCATTTTTTGCACTCCTTTTGCATGTTGTTTAAACTATTTTGTTCTATGAACTTAAAAAATCCGGGATCAAAAAGATCCCGGATTGAAAAAACCTACTCTTACAGTCCAGCCTGTGCTGCAACCTCTGCTGCGAAGTCATCGACTCTCTTCTCGATACCTTCACCGGTCTCGAAACGAACAAAACTCTTAACTTTTAAGTTAGCGCCCTGCTCCTTAGCAACCTGTGCAACATACTGACCTACAGTCTGTTTTCCGTCTTCTGCCTTAACGTAAACCTGGTCTACCAGACAGATTTCTTTTAATTCTTTCTTTACACGACCTTCGATCATGCCGTTAATAACCTTCTCAGGTTTCGCGGATTCCTTAGGATCGTTCATGATCTGAGCACGCAGGATCTCTTTTTCGTGCTCGATATAATCAGCGCTGATTTCCTCATCGCTTACATACTTGGGAGCCAATGCAGCAACCTGCATTGCAATATTGGTCATAGCCTCTTTTACTGCATCGTTAACAACATCAGACTCAGCCTCAACGATAACACCGATACGTCCGCCGCCATGCAGATAGGTTACTACACAACCGTTGGCTGCGGTAACTTTCTGGAATCTACGGATAGTCAGATTCTCACCGATTACAGCGATTTTCTCAACCAGAGCTTCCTTAACGGTCTTGGAATCATCCAGAATCCATTTTTCAGCCATGAAAGCATCTAAATCAGCAGCGTCAGATGCCAGAGCCTGTTTTGCAACAGCGTCTACATACTGCTGGAAAGTCTCATTCTTTGCTACGAAGTCAGTCTCAGAGTTTACCTCTACAACTGCTGCAGTGATATTATCATTTGTGATGACACGGCAAAGACCTTCTGCCGCAATACGTCCAGCTTTTTTCTCAGCCTTAGCCTGACCGTTTTTACGTAAGAACTCAACAGCCTCGTCCATGTTACCATCGGTCTCATTTAAAGCCTTTTTGCAGTCCATCATACCTGCGCCAGTCATTTCACGCAGTTCTTTTACCATAGAAGCTGTAATAGCTGCCATTGTGTTATCCTCCTTCTATACTATGAAATCTTATTCAGCCTGCTCTGCAACCTGCTCAATATCTGCTGCCTCAGCATCTGCTGCTGCAACTTCTTCGTCAGTGTAAACTGCCTCACCCTGTCTAGCCTCGATAACAGCATCTGCCATCTTGGATACGATCAGTTTTACAGCACGGATTGCATCATCGTTACCGGGGATGATGTAGTCTAATTCTTCAGGATCACAGTTGGTATCACCGATACCTACCAGAGTAATTCCCAGAGCATGAGCTTCCTGTACACAAATTCTTTCTTTCTTGGGATCTACTACAAAGATACAGTCAGGGATTCTGTCCATCTCTTTAATGCCGCCCAGGTTCTTCTCTAATTTCTCCCACTCTTTCTTCAGAGCAATAACTTCTTTCTTAGGCAGTACATCAAATGTACCATCTTCGGACATAGCTTCGATCTTTTTCAGTCTTGCAATACGGGACTGGATGGTCTTGAAGTTAGTCAGCATACCACCTAACCATCTCTCGTTTACATAGTACATTCCGCAACGCTCAGCCTCAGTCTTAACTGCGTCCT
>USSP01000139.1 GCA_900557385.1 uncultured Lachnospiraceae bacterium | reverse complement strand
CAGGCTGCGGATCCGCTCTGTTTCCATCTGCATGCTGACCTGATTCACAATCATTCTGGCAGATAACGGACAGATCTCTTCTAATACCTCAAGACCGTTCTCCCGTAGGGTCGATCCGGTTTCCACAATATCCACGATCACATCGGAAAGACCTACAATCGGGCCAAGCTCCACAGAACCGTTTAATTTGATAATATCCACGGTCTGATGTTTTTTATTATAAAAATAATCCTTCGCTATATTGGGATATTTGCTTGCCACGCGGATCATTTCATGATGCTGCAGTAATTCTCTGGCTGATGCCGGTCCGCACACACACATCTTGCACTTTCCGTACCCAAGATCCAGCACCTCATACACACGCCTGTTTTCCTCCAGAATCGTATCCTTACCTACCACTCCGATATCGGCTGCCCCGTATTCCACATAAGTGGGCACATCCGGACCCTTTGACAGGAAAAATTTCAGTTTCTGCTCTTCATTGACGAAGATCAGCTTACGGGTCTTTTTATCCTTCATCTCCTCGCAGGTGATCCCGATTTCTTCCAATAGTTCCAGGGTTCGCTCTGCCAGCCTTCCCTTGCCTAACGCAAAGGTAATATATCTTACTTCACTCATGATTTTCTTTAACCTTTCCCCTATTCATGCACGTGGTTAACATAACTATATTATGTCTACCAGTTGATCAATCTGCCGGTCTTAACTCTACTGCCACGCCGTTTTCACGCAGCTTGGTAGCCTGTTGAAGCACTTCCTCGAAATCATCCGCATGATATGTCAAAACCTGTTTCGTTTCCGGAACAGGAACAGGGATTTCCTGACGTTTCAGTGCTTCCATCACATCATCAATAACCACTGCACAGCCGATTGCCGGTGCTTCTTTGCCGAAACGGGAAAGCAGAGAATCATAACGGCCTCCTTTTACGATGGCATCACCAATGCCGTAAGTGTAAGCCTTAAAAATGATTCCTGTATAATAATTATATTTGGAAAGCATCCCTAAGTCAAAGGAGACATACTCCTCCACCCCATAAAGCTTCAACACCTCATACACCTGTTCCAGACGATCGATTGCAGCCAGAGAACGGGCATGATTGGCCAGGGCACGGGCCTCTTTAAGAGAATTCAGATCTCCGAACAGATCCGCTGACTTTAACAGTACTTCCATATCCTCCGGTTTGATCTGACGCTCCATCAGAAGATCTCTTGCTCCGAAGTAGTTTTTCGTGGAAATGAAATCCCGAAGAGCCAGTTCGGTCTCTTCATCCAGTCCTGCATCCTCGCAGATTCCCTTGAAAAATTCCACCTCTCCGATGCTTACCTGAAATTTGGTAAGTCCGATTGCCTTTAAGGAATGGATGACCATGCAAAGCATTTCTGCATCCGCATAAACAGAGTCATCTCCGATCAGTTCCACACCCAGCTGGGTCACTTCCTTTAATTTACCCTGTAAATTGGAGGTGTTGGTAAAGGTATTTCCCGCATAACAGAAACGGATCGGTTTCTGTTCCTCCATAAAATACTTGGCAGCACACCGGGCCATGGAAGGGGTGAAATCCGGTCGAAGCACCAGCGTGTTCCCTTCTTTGTCAAAGAATTTGTATAACTCTTTGGAGGGTGTTGTACCGATTTCACTGGAAAATACATCAAAAAACTCAAAGGTCGGTGTCTGGATATCCTCAAATCCATAAAGCCGGAACTGCCCCAACAGAGTATTCTGTACAGAAAGCTTGCGGGCATATTCGGAACCGTAAATATCCCGGACACCTTCCGGTGTATGTAACAAACGTTGATTCATCATTCTATCAGCCTTTCCTTATTCACTTTACCATAGTAACGTGTTAGCAAGTGAAACTATTTGTAGTATATAGAAAAGTTGTGTTTCTGTCAATTCTATCTGTGAAATTAATCACGATCTTCCAGATCTTTTTGCAAAATATCCAGATAAGGAACAAGAACCCCGTTCTTTTTTGGCAAAATATAGGCTGGATTTAACTCCTCGTAGCGGAAGCTCTTCCGTCCGCCCTTGGCTGCACGCTCCCAGAAAAACAGAAGCATCTCCAAAGGCAGATAATAAAAAAGATCCTTGGAGGTATAATAGATCAGAAAAAAGGCGATGCCGCCCTGTTTCTCAAAATCCTGCATAAATTTCACCTGATGCTCATGGATATTTTTCAGGGCAAAGGTATCTGACTGACATTCCTTTGCATCGAAACAGACCGGAATCCCCTGAACGGCTCCGATATAGTCCACCGTACTCTTCTGGTCGAAATATGCCAGTGTAATATGACGGCTCTCTTTATCAATTTTAATCGGCGTGATCGGCGTGGGAATTTTCTGAATTAACGCCAGTCCGCTCTCTAAATATTTTTCGTTGGTACGATTGATGAGATCCTCCAGTGTGGAACCCCTCAATCCTCTTGAATTCCATGTTGCCATGAAAAAGTCTCCTGTTATACGCCGTTTTCTTTTTGCTCTCCGTCAGCCAGAATCCGGGAAAAGACAGGCGGCAACGGAGCGATCACCGACCTTCCGCTTAATTCCTTCCCCAACTGCGTCATTTCCGGGAAGGTAATCCGGTAGGCATGCAATAACTGGTACGGTAAATGATAGACCTTCTGTGCTATAAGGTTGCATGCGGGATCTCCATACTTGGTATCCCCCAGGATGGGATGTCCGATGGATGCCAGATGTGCACGAATCTGATGGGATTTTCCGGTGTGAAGCTGGATTTCCAGATAAGTAAAGGGCTGTCTCTTGATCCGGAAGGTCTTTAACGGCTGATAGGAAGTCTTAATAGCCGATAACCCTTTTTGATGTTCTACCTTTGCCTGATCCCGGTTCCGGTAAACCGTTACCTGGTTCATATGCGCATCCTTATATAAAAAGCCTTCTATGGAGCTGCTTTTTTCAACGGTTCCCTTTACGATGGTTCGATAAAATTTCCCAATTTTCCGTTCGCGGATTAATTGGCTAAGCAGCTGCGATCCGGCAAGACTTTTGCCGCACAGAACCAGTCCGCTGGTATTTCGGTCAAGCCGGTTACATACGGAAGGATGAAAGGTGGCGAGCTGCTTTGCCGTGATTGCTCCTGTTTCCAGCAGATAACCAATCAGCCATTCATTCATGGAGGAATCCTCCGGAACCGATTTCTGTGTGAGAATTCCTGCCGGTTTATCTGCCAGAAGGAAATCCGGTGTCTCAAGAAGCACCACCGGCTTTCTCTTATGGCTGTTCAGGGTTTCATAGGCTTTCCGGTATTCGGTGACAGCCCCATTGTCCTGACCATCCTGCTCCGGAGCATGGTTTCCTGCAAATTTGAGAAAGGTTTCCTCTGCAAAAAAGATATTGACCGTATCTCCGGAATTTAACAGTTCATTCCCCTGGGCTTTCCCATTATTCAGGGTGATGTTCTTTTTCCGTAACATTTTATACAGGAACGAATTTCCTGCCTCCGGCAGAAGCTTATGCAAGTATTTGTCAAAGCGCTGCCCTGCCTCATTGGCACCAATGGTAAAGGTTCTCATAAAGAAATATTCTCCACAAGCTGTAGCATTTCATCTTCCTGACCGCTTTTCTCCAGCTTCTGCAGCTGTTGCAGACGTTCCGTATATTTTCCCGCCTCCGTAAAGATTTTAAAGGTCATTCCTTTAAAGGCATTCTGTCGGAACAGATCATCCAGATGCTGCTGCGCCTTCGCCACATCACACTTGGGATCCTCTGTGATGCCGCAAAGATTATTTCCCCGAATCACCACATGGCTCAAAGCAAAGTTGGCAGAATAAGAGGTCAGCAGAAAATCATAACCACCATCCAGGTCTCCCACTGCCGGTTCAATCTTTTCATGTAAAGCTTCACTGCATTCCTTGGCACGGAGAAACATAATCGCATTCACCAGACTCTTACTGGAAGGAAGACACCCCAGAACAGCCACAATGGACAGAAGGTTGGCATTCGTGCCTGTGGAAATTCTTCCTAAAATATAAATGGCCAGAGACAGACCAAAATAAGTGATGGAACGAATCATCGTGAATTTTTTCTGGTATTGCATATAACCATATTGTCCCTTTGAGATACGATTTCTTATCATTTCTTATGTGTTGCCTTTCTGTTATTTGTTGTCTTTTTCGTTTTATGGAAACCTGCCTTCTTTTCCATCTTCCGGGGAGGAATCAGACATTTCTCTCCGAAACCGATCAGATCTGCCCGTCCTGCCTTTAACAACGCTTCTTTGACCAGATCATAGTTCAAAGGATCACGATATTGAATCAATGCACGCTGCATCGCTTTCTCATGCGGATTGCGGCATACAAACACCTTTTCACCTGTCCGGGGATCAATCCCCGTGTAATACATCACCGTAGACACCGTGGATGGCGTAGGATAGAAATCCTGTACCTGCTCCGGCATATACCCCAGATCCCGGAGATATTCCGCCAGTTCAATGGCTTCCTTTAATGTGGAGCCCGGATGGGAACTCATGAGATAAGGAACTGCGTACTGTTTCAAATGCATCTGTTGATTCAGCCGGTCATATTTCTCCAAAAACTTCCGGTATACCTGATTTTCCGGTTTGCCCATAAGCTTAAGCACGCGATTGGAAATATGCTCCGGTGCCACACGTAGCTGGCCGCTGACATGGTATTTAATCAATTCTCTGAAAAAAGTATCATCCGGGTCGGCCATAAGATAATCAAAGCGGATTCCGGATCGGACAAAGACCTTTTTTACTCCCGGAAGTGCCCGTAAACTGCGGAGAAGCTTTAAGTAATCCTGATGGTCGACAGTCAGGTTCGCGCAGGGCTTGGGAAAAAGACATTGTTTATTCTTACAGACGCCCACACGAAGCTGTTTTTCACAGGAGGGGTGACGGAAATTCGCAGTTGGTCCCCCCACATCATGGAGATATCCCTTGAATGCCGGATCCTGGGTCATCAATTTGGCTTCCTTGATAATCGACTCATGACTACGTACCTGTACCGTACGCCCCTGATGGAAGGTCAGGGCACAAAAGCTGCAGCCTCCGAAACATCCCCGGTTGCTGGTCAGGGAAAACCGAATTTCCTCTATAGCCGGAACGCCTCCCGCTGCTTCATAGCTGGGATGATAGGTGCGCATATAGGGCAGATCGTATATATCATCCATTTCCTGCATGGTTAATGGTTCCGAGGGCGGATTTTGTACTACATAAATCCCGTGATCGTAGCCCTCTACCAGATTTTTGCCGGTAAAGGGATCTGTATTTTCATATTGGATCCGGAAGCTTTCCGCATACTTTGCCTTGTCCTGCACCATCTCCCCATACGTGGGCAGAAGCACAGGCTCATATAAACTGGAAAGATCTTTGGTTTTATAAACCGTTCCCGGAATATACGTTAAATCCTTTACATCAATACCGGCATTTAATCCATCTGCAATTTCTACAATGGATTTTTCTCCCATGCCATAGGAAATCAGATCTGCCTGTGAA
>USSP01000138.1 GCA_900557385.1 uncultured Lachnospiraceae bacterium | reverse complement strand
TTTCTATAGTGCGGACGCCCGACATGAAATAAGTTGCCGGAACGTATGGATATTGGTCAGCTGGTCCGTAGAAAACGGCAACTTATGAATGGAAAAGGCTGAGCTGCTGCGAAAATGCATTACAGTAAGGGGAGGACAGTGCAGAATGAAAAAAAGGACAAAACGAATTTATGGAATATTGCTAAGTATGAGCATGCTCTTAACATTAGTATCGATGCCGGTATGGGCGGCAGAAACGGTTGAAACAGGAGCGGGATACGAACAGGAACAGGAGCAAAAGCAGACGCAGGAGCAGAAACAGATACAGGAGCAAAAGTAGACGCAGGAGCAGAGGCAGACGCAGGAACAAAAGCAGATACAACAGCAGGAGGAAGTGCAGGCGCAGACACATGAATATACCGAGACCTGTGATATGCTGACAAAAAACTGCGTTCATGTGCACACATCAGAATGCTATCCGCAGACCACCGGAACCGGTACGGTGTCCGGAAATGATGCAATGGAATCCGAAGAAGCCCAGCCGACAGCATGTACTCATGTATGCGGCGAAGAAAGCTCCGGCATAAATGTTGAAAATACGTTGCGAACAAATGAACTGCCAATTGTTATGGCTCCCAATAACCGTGGAGATGTGGAATTGAAGCAGGATACTATTGAGAATTATAGAGTGCAACATCCCAGCGGCGATTCTTTTTATAGGCTTCCGTCTGGAAATTACCGTCTGGGAGAGAATATAATGCTGGATCAAAGGCTTGTAATTGGGAGAGTAGAAACTTCTTACACTGTTTCATTGGATTTGAATGGTCATAAGCTGGAGATGGGCGACGACAATACAATATCACTGCTGGATTCAAGTGAACTGAACATAAAAAATGCAGGTCAGCAGGAAGGGGAAATCATTAATGGATCGAAGAGAGGGATTCGAATTAATGAGGGTGCAAAACTCAGGGTTTATGGAGGAACGATAGATTCCATCATCACGTATTATGATAGTGCTGAATTCTATCTGTATGGAGGAACAATTAAACGTAATATTCAATTTTGTGAGAATATACAGAGTATTCCAAATGCAGTATTATATGCAAATGGAGGAATTGTGGAAGGAGACCTGCCAATAAAAACAGATCAAAATGATAAGCTGACGATACATACTGAGAATTCTGCTGCTTCAATGACAACTTTCAAGGGAATCGTGTCGAACTGTAAGATAGAAGGCGGTATATTTAGCGGCATCGTGGATAGGAGTTGTCAAATCGAGAACAGCGCAAAAGTTACGGTCGATTTTGATACAAAAGGAGTCGGATCAATTCCTCAACAGGAAGTTCTTCGTGGACAGAAAGCGCAAGATCCCGGAGCTCTCGTGCAGGACGGTTATGTCTTTGAAGGCTGGTATGTGTCTGGAAATCCAAATCCTAAGTGGGATTTCAGTGATAGTGTTACAGATAATCTGAAGCTTGAGGCTCATTGGAATAAAGTTTATCAGGTGGCATTGCAAACAAATGGAGGAACAATTGCACCTGGTAAGGAGATTAATAGCTATACCGGGGGGGACATCATTAACTTTGCCGGGAGCAAGTGACATTACTCGCGAAGGCTATACTTTTGCAGGCTGGTATGAGGACAGCGGCTTCTCCGGCTCTCCTGTTACGGAAATCAGCAGTACCGATACAGGAGATAAGACCTTTTATGCGAAGTGGAAGCAAAATATAGTGCCGGTACCCCCGGCTCAAACAGAACATAATGACGCAAACCATGATAATACCAACCATGACAATTCAGGTGATACGAAGGAAAGCAGTGGCACAGCTCCGGTGATCTATCCAGCCCTGACCTTTGATACCTGTGGTGGAAGCAGTATCAAAGCAGTTCGTGCATGGAAAGGACATATGATTAATCTTTCCGGCTACCGGCCAACCCGTGAAGGTTATGAATTTAGCGGCTGGTATGCGGATCGGAATCTGACACAGCCCATTACGGAAATCCGGCTTGATGGAAACAGGACGGTTTATGCAGGCTGGATCAAGCAGACAGAGCTGACCGGTGAAAATTCCAAAACGAAGGAAGCTTCGGCACAGCTTATAGCAGGCGATAACGCAAAGACCGTAAGGAAAGACAACGGACAATCTCTTATCGGAGCTTATGAACCGGGTTCATCAGACACACCAGGGCATATGGAGGATCAGGGTACAGAAGACCAAACTGTGGAAGATCAAGTCATGGAGGATCAAACCACAGGCGATCAAAGAACGGAGGATGCCGGGGATAATCAGAAATCAACAGCGGAGAATAATCCCGCAGACAATAACCCCACGGACAATGACTCAAAGCCGGATGACGGTGCGAATCTGCCGTCAGAGAACAGCTCCCACAGTGGCGGCTGGATTCCGGTTATCTGCATTTGCGCAGGAGCGTTGGTGATCGGACTTGGCTTACATCTGGGATTTCGGAAATGGAAGAAAACAGATAGGAAATAGTGCGGGATAGAAACCCTTGTAAATAAGGCTTTGAAAAGGAGGTGACACATCCTATGTACAATAATCAAAAGCGGGTGGAACTGGTAAAAAGGCGTATTTACGAAAGAAACTGTCAGCAGCAGAGGCATGGAATTTACGGTCTATCTGCGGCTTGCATGGTTTTATTTGCCTTTCTTGCAGGAACGCTTCATGTGGTGGCAGGACATACACAGATGGCGGCTCAGGGCATGTACGGTTCTGTCCTGCTGTATAAAGATGCTGGCAGCTATGTGCTTGTGAGTGTTGTTTCCTTTGTTCTGGCAGTTGCGGTTACGTTATACTGTATCAGATTGCGGGACAGGGAACATGGGATAAGGAATTGGAAAAGAAAGAATGCATTAACGGAAAGGGAGGACAAAAGAGATGGAAGGTAAAATAACAGGACAGGAAAAAGAATCATGACTATGATGCTGTCAGTGATCATGGTGGCAGATATATTTGCCGGATAAAGTTGGATGTAAGGGCAGCTGATTATTCCTTTGATTTATCAAATCCTGGTAGCTTTAAGTTAGCATTAGAAAAACTTATTATCCTAATGATACACTTTCTTTGTGTACATCCATTCCTACGTAAACTGTGTTATAATTCATTTGATGATCTCCCTTTGTATGCGGTAATCCCTGTTACCATTGACTTTGACAATCTTTAGTATACAGGCAAATCCACGAACCTACAATGTGGGGGTCATTACATATTGTCTATTCAGAACCAGCTTTGCTCAAAGATGAAATCCGGGTGACCTGAGATTGCATTTTTGATTGCTTCGTAAGCATTGTAATAAAAGTTAAACGGTATAAAGTCTGAAGAATTGAACTGCGTAAAGCCGCACTTATAGAACAGATTCTTGAATGTTTCTGATCAGAGGATATGCTTCGAAGCAGATTGGCATGTTTGACCAAGGAGCGTGGCATTAAATATCAGTTCATTGATATGAAAGAAAAAGGCATGAGTAAGGGAGAGTTTACTTCTGTTGCACAGGCTAATGGTGGACTTGAAAACATGATTAACTGGGATGGTAAAGACGATAATGCATGGTCCGAAGGTAGAATATCCGGATGATTTTGAATGGTAATTATACCAGCCCCATGAAAAGCATGAGACTGGTGCGATGGAATGGAAATTGGGGATACTTACAAGATCCGTGTAAATGTTGAAAAGACAATCAACCATTTCAAAGATAGTTTCTGCATTGCGGAATGTAAAACCCAGAATGAGAAAATGCTTCAAAAAAGTTTTCTTTGTGCATTCTATTTAAATATAGTCGGAAATATAAGGAATTTTATGAAAAAGTACATCATCCAGCCGGTCAACGGCTTCCTTTTTACCGGAAATCCTCTCTAATTCATAGAGACGCTCGGCTGTTTTGTAACCTAATAGCAGGGTGGTGAGAGTGGCGATGTCCATTTTCAGTTTATATTCCGCAGGCCTATCTGTCAGATGGCAGTGACCGTCCTCAAAGCAGACCTGAAAGCTGCGGTTATTCCAGGAGAGGAGTTTGTCTGTAATATCCAGTTCGATCAGCAGAGTTCCCCCATCCGGATCACAGGGATAATCTTTCAGAAATCCTTCGACATCAATGATCCGTCCCATGGTGTAAGGGCGGATGGACTCTTTGATGTCTCCGTCATCCATCTCAAAAGCAATAGGCTCGCTGAAATAGGTATTGCCGTGTACTTCATCAATCATGGAATCGTGGGCATGGATATATTCCCACAGTCCCTTTTTTGCTTCCCGGTTTAAGTAAATCATCTCTTTGATATGCATAATATCGTTTTTGATGAGATATACCATGAAACCGCAAGGTTTGTCGTTGGTATTGTAGTAAACGGCTACGTTCGTGTCGTCCTCATCCCAACGCCAGTATTCCTCCCAGGCGAGGGAGTTACGGAACAGACAGCCGTGAGTAATGGAGGCAAAATGAGAGTGCAGTTCATGGAAGTCACTGTTGTCCCAATCCACACGGCGCACATAGCCGGGGGCGCGGACTCCTGTGGGAATCTGGGAATCCTTGATAATAAAGGAAATTTTGTTGGAAATAATCTCCCATCCCAGATGGTGGTACAGAGGGATGGAATACGGATAAAGAAGAGCGAAGGATTTTTCCTGTTTCTTCATGTGGGTCAGACTTTGCACCATCAGTTTTTTCATAATACCGTGTCCGGTATATTCCGGATAGGTGCAGACGCTGGTGACGAATCCAACCTGGAAGACTTCTCCATAAATATTCATTTTCAAAGGATAGACTGCAAATTGAGAGATCAGATTATCCCCATCAAAGCATCCAAGGACATCTGCGCGTTCCAATACAGGGAATTTGGATTGCTTGATTTCTTCATTTTTCCAACCGGTGGCGGTAAGCTCTTCCTCCGTCACCTGAAAGGTATAACGCAACAGGGCGTTGTATTGATCAATATCTCTTTTTTCCAAATAACGCATAGAATAGTTTTCTACGGTATTCATTATGTAAGTGATCTCCTTTTATACGAAATGCAATTGAACCATTCAGTATTTTAGCATAGAGAGATCGAGTTTTCTATAGCAGTTTCATGGATTTTATATTGCTTGTAGTATACAATTCTTGCATTCCCTTGTAATCCGTGCTATAGTACATAAGCCGAAAACGTTTCTTTCGGAAAATTTGTGAGTTCGAGACCTTCCTCACATAAAACAAAACTAAAGGAGAAAAATGAATATGAAGAATCAAAAAACCATCAAACTGACACAGGCTGCGGTAATTGCAGCTTTGTATGTTGTGCTGACCCTGCTGGCCAATGCCCTGGGACTGGCAAATTACGCCATCCAGGTGCGCTTTTCGGAAGCACTGACCATCCTGCCATTCTTTACACCGGCTGCGATTCCGGGGCTGTTTGTCGGATGTATTATTGCCAACCTGTTCGGCGGTGCAATCCCTGCTGATATTATTTTCGGCAGCATTGCCACACTGCTTGGAGCCCTCGG
>USSP01000137.1 GCA_900557385.1 uncultured Lachnospiraceae bacterium | reverse complement strand
TGGAAATTCATCTTAACACTTCTGTGAAGGAGGTTCTGACAGAAGCGTGTGTGGAAGAGCCTGAAGAAGATCAGGAACATCCCCAAAAGAAAAAACAGCTGGAAAAAATCACCGGTGTGATACTGGCTGATGGCAGACAGATTGAGGCAGATGCTGTGATTGTTGCTACCGGAGGTCTTTCTTATCCGACTACCGGATCTACCGGGGATGGAATGCGCTGGGCACAGAGGCTGGGACATAAAGTCAAGGATTGCAGTCCGGCACTGGTTCCTTTTCGTATCCGAGAGGACTGGGTAAAGCAATTACAGGGACTGGCGTTGAAGAATGTACGGGTTGTTCTGATGAATGGGAAAAAGAAGCTGTATGATGGTTTTGGGGAAATGCTGTTTACCCATTTCGGGGTAAGTGGCCCTTTGATCTTATCAGCAAGCAGTTTTTATAAAGGGGGAGAATGTACCCTGACCATTGATCTGAAACCTGCTCTTTCCGTGGAACAGTTGGACAAACGGCTGTTGCGGGACTTTGATGAGAATAAGAACAAAAGCTTTAAAAATGCCTTGTCCGATCTATTCCCCAATCGTCTGATTCCCGTGATGATTCAGCAGTCCGGCATTGACCCGGAGCAAAAGGTACATGAAATCACCAGGGAACAACGGCAGAATTTTGTACAGAAGATGAAGGCTCTGCCCATGACTGTGACGGGAATCGGGGATTACAACGAGGCGATTATTACCAGAGGCGGTGTGTCTACAAAGGACATCAATCCTTCTACGATGGAATCCAAAAAAAATAGCAGGGCTTTATTTTGCAGGCGAAACAGTGGATCTGGATGCACTTACCGGAGGCTTTAATTTGCAGATTGCCTGGTCAACCGGTTGGCTGGCTGGCTCAAGTATAGAATAAGAAAGAGGAAAGAAGATTGAAAAATAAAATTTTTCAATCCCGAGATTTGTGTCTGCGCGCACTTGACACAAACTCGTCATGCGCAAAAAGCGTGCGCAGAAATGAGGTTATCAATGATTAACAGTAATGCATTCGATTATATTAATGTACTGGGAAAAGCGGCGGATGCATCCTGGGTGAGAAATGAAGTGATCGGAAATAATATCGCCAATGCGGATACTCCCGGTTATAAAAGAGAAGATGTAGATTTTGAATCCGAACTGCAGAAAGCGTTGGGAAGCTCCCGTTATACATCCATGGACAAAAAGGTGGGGAACCTGAAAGTCAGTCAGCTGGAGCCCCATACCTATCGAGATTATGCCGGTTATTCTTATCGGCTGGACGGCAATAATGTGGACATTGAGACGGAGAACGTAACCCTTGCAGCCAATGAATTGAAATATAACGGTCTGTTAGATTGTGTTAAACAGGAATTCCAGAATCTGCAGGCTGCAATGAAATAAGCGGGAGGTTGATTATGAGCGTTTTTACAGCATTTGATATTAACTCTTCGGGAATGACAGCACAGCGGTACCGTATGGATATCATTTCTGAGAATGTGGCGAATGCCAATACAACCAGGACAGAGGATGGCACCCCCTACCGGAGAAAGGTTGTGACCTTTCAGGAGAAGGGAACACAGACAAATTTCAGCCATGTGCTGAATAAGGCAACGGATAAATACTCCGGCACCGGTGTGAAGGTCAGCGGTGTTCATGAGGATATGACTACGGAGATGAATATGGTTTATGATCCGTCCCATCCGGATGCGGATGAAAATGGTTATGTGACCTATCCCAATGTCAATATTATTACAGAGATGACGAACCTGATTGATGCCAGCAGAGGCTATGAAGCCAATGCCACAGCGTTTGAGGCGACGAAATCCGTGGCATTAAAGGGATTGAATCTGATCGAATCATAGGTAACCGGATAAGAAGATATAGGAATAAAGATAGGGGATTAGTGTGAAAAATACATTTTTCACACACAAGATTTGTGCTTGCGCACAAACTTGAGATGCGCTGGAAAACAGCGCAAGGATGGAGATTTATATGAATTTAGGTACGACATTTGATATCGATACATTACGTAATGTATCCTCGGAGGCGATTAAATCTGCCGTTCAGAATACACAGGCAGCAGTGAAAAATCCGGACGGGGCGACAATGTTTGACTCCATACTGGGAGCAGCAGTGGACAACATCAACACGACCAACAGCTATTTATCTGATGCGGAGAATGCAGAAATCAGCTGGGCACTGGGAGAGACGGACAATACCCATGATCTTTCCATTGCTTTGCAGAAAGCGTCCACGGTATTTCAGTATACGGTAGCGATTCGTGATAAGTTCATGGATGCCTACAAAGAGATTATGCAGATGCAGATTTAACAGGTTAGAGAAAACGAGGAACACTTGTAATGCAGGATAAGCTTCAGGAAATTCTGAATAAAATAAAGGCATGGTGGGGAAATTTTACCACCAAGCAAAAAACGATTATCATTGCGATCACGGCAGTGGTGGTTTTGGCAGTCGTGATTCTGGTCACTGTTTTGACCAGACCCCAGTATGTCTTACTGGCGAATTGTGAGACAACGAAAGAAGCATCGGAGATTACCGCACTTCTGGACTCCAATGACATTACCTATACGACATCCGCGGACGGATTGGAAATTAAAGTCCTGGCAAAACAGGAATCCCAAGCCAATCTGCTTCTGGGAGCCAATGATATTCTGGCTGCGGGATATGGTATTGACAATGTAACCAACGGAGGTATTTCCACCACAGAGGCAGATAAACAGAAACGTTATGTGGTTTATCTGGAAGATAAGCTGGAGAATGATATGATCAAGATGTTCTCTGCAGTAAAGAGCGCCCATGTCATGCTCCATCTGCCGGATAATGACGGTACGCTGGTTTCCCGCAATGAGCCTTCCTATGCCTGGGTACAGTTAGAGTTACAGGACGAGTTCACCACCGACCAGGCAGCATCTGTGGCAAAAGCCATTTCCACAGCATTAGGCAATGATGATGCTGTCCAGATTACCATTATGGATACGGATGCCAACCTTTTATATTCTGGTGAGGATGATGTGTCTGTGGCAGGCTCTGCAAGCTCCCAGATCGGTGCGAAAGAGCAGGCGGAAAAACTGGTGCGCAGCAAGGTGACCCAGGTACTCATGGGAACAAATTTATACAGTACAATCGAAGTATCCAGTAATCTGGATATTGATTTTGCTGCTTACGAGAAAACATTACACGAGTATTATGCACCTGACGGAATGACCCAGGGACTTTATGCGGAAGCACATATTTATCAGTCGGATGCGACCAATGGCGGTGGAGGTGTTCCCGGAACCGATTCTAACCAGAATAATGATCGTACGACCTACATGTATCAGGATACGGACAATTCGGAATCTTCTACTACGGAAGAAGATTATAAGTATGTGCCCAATGAGGTGATCGAAAATACCATTACCAATCCGGGTGTGATCAAATACGAAAATTCCTCTTTGGCTGCAACAGCGATTTCCTATAACATTATCAATGAAGATGATGCGAAGAAACAGGGACTTCTGGACGGAGTTACCTGGGACGAGTATAAAGCTGCTAACAGTGAACGTACGAAGCTGGATGTAGATCCGGATTTATATGATGTGGTAGCGAATGCTACCGGTATTGATAAAACCAAAATTACGATTATGGCATATTCCGAGAATTGGTTTATCGATTCTGACGGACTGGGTGTGAGCACCACAGATGTGGTACAGATCATCCTGATTTTTGTAATCCTTGCTTTACTTGGTTTTGTTGTTCTGCGCAGTATGCGTGGTGAGAAGCAGGAAGAGGAGGAAGAGGAGGAGACCGGTTCCAACAAGTTCCTGGTGTTTGTGCTGGTGGTTCTGATTTTGGCGCTGCTGGCCGTCAGCGGCTATATTGCTTACACCAAATTGTGGAAGCCCAGCCAGATTGGCAGTGATACCAACAAACCCCAGGGGGATGCCATTACGGCAGAACCTGTAGACGTGACTACCGAGCCCACCTTTGTGATTGGCGGCGAGGAGGCTACCGGGGAGCCCACTGGTCCCCCCATTGCAACCGAGCCTACCATTCCCTGCACCGATTTGTCTTTGGTAGCCAGCATGGATACATTGACCTTCAAGGGTCAGAACTGGCGGCTGCTTGTAAAATATGCCCCTGAGGATACCACCGATAAGGTGACCTATACCTCCGGTGATGAGAATGTTGTCACCGTCGATGAATTTGGTAGGGTGACCGCCGTGGGCGAGGGAAAGACGGTGATTGTGATTGCCTGTGGTGACAAGCGCATCGAGACCCCGGCAGTTGTCAGCTTTGCTGCCAGCGAGACCGAAGCGCCCACCGAGGCACCTGCAACCGGCACCTCCGGCACCACCACCGGCACCGGCACGGTTGCAACGCCCAGCTCCGGTGTGCTGAAGCTGAAAAAGAGCGACATCACCCTGATTAAGCGAGGCTTGTATGTCACCCTGGAACTGGAGAACGGCATTGCCGCCGAAAGCGTCAAGTGGTCTACCAGCGATTCCAGCGTTGCAACGGTTTACAATGGCAACGTGACCGCGATTGGCAAGGGCATCTGCACCATCCGAGCAGAGTATAACGGCCAGGTGGCGGAGTGTGTGGTTCGCTGCAACCTCAAGTAACCAAATGGACGAAGTTGAGCGGCAGTTCGGTGTGAACTGCCGCTCAAATTATTCTCCGTGATTGAATATCCGGTCACGGAACAGAAACGAGATGCACCACAGTCCGGAAAGGCCCACCAGCGTGTAGATAATCCGGCTGAGCAAACTGGATGCCCCGCCAAACAGCCAGGCAACCAGGTCAAACTGGAAAAGTCCCACAAGGCCCCAGTTGACGCAGCCGATGATGGATAATATCAGGGTCAGTGTATCCATGTGCTTACCTCCATTTTCTTTGGATATTCCTATCATGCCCTGTTTTCAAAATAATACACCGGACAATTGCATTTGGCAAAATCTGCGCTATAATAGCAGAAAATGAATCAGAAAAGGAGACGCGCAATGACAACCTTATACGAAGGCGCATTTGCAAAACTGAACCTGACCCTGGATGTGCTGGGCAAGCGGGAGGACGGCTACCACAACATCAAAAGCATTATGCAGACCATCTCCATCCGGGATGATGTAGAGATTGATGTGGGAACCGGAGAGCCATGGACTCTGGAATGTTCCCAGGAGGGGATTCCCACCGATGAGCGGAATCTGGCATGGAAAGCAGCCAAGGTCTATTGTGACGGACTGAAAAAAGACCCAAATGGCCTCACCATTCGCATCACCAAGCGCATTCCCTCCGGTGCTGGTATGGGCGGCGGAAGTGCGGACGCGGCGGCGGTGCTGCGGGCGCTGAATCGGCATTATGGCAGCCCGCTCTCCATTCTCGCGCTGGCAGAACTGGGTGCACAGGTAGGCAGTGATGTGCCTTTCTGCGTCCTGTGCGGCACGGCCATGTGTGAAGGCAGGGGAGAGGA
>USSP01000136.1 GCA_900557385.1 uncultured Lachnospiraceae bacterium | reverse complement strand
ATTACTGTTTATTTGTCAAGGTACTTCGTCGCTGTGGTCACAAGCGACTTTGTTATAATAGCAAAAGCAGATGAAGAAGTCAACAACTTTTTTCACTTTTTTTTAAAAATATTTTGTTCTGTTTCCGAAAGCCCCTAAAATCGGGCAATCAACCTTTCTTCAGCCCACTTTTCAAAGACAAGCAAATAGTTATTTTCATACATCCAATGTAAAAATACATTTTCCTGCATCCAAACATTTATCTGCGTTCCCATATTTCCCAGCGTGTAATTAAGAAGAAGTGCATCTAACAGCCAGAGTAAAATCATTACTTCCAGTATTCCCAGAATTACTCCGAGTAATTTATCAACACCTTTGATTACCGGAAGTTTGGATAACATTTTCGCAGGGAGAAGCATCGTTCTGATCACTCTCCAGACCAGGAGCACAATCACCAGAAGAATCAGACAGATCAAAGTATCTGTCTGGCTGCCCGTTCTATAAAAGCGGAGCATCATTTCTGCCAGTACAAAGACCAATCCCAACGTGATCCAACCGATAAATTTCTGAATTCCTTTTACCAATCCTGACCGGTATCCTAACACGATCTGTATCGGCACGAGGATCAGTAAAGCGACTACAACCATATTCATATCTATGTTTCTCTTTTCCGTTTTTACTTCAATTGCATCACATCGATAGAATCCTGCGTCACCACCGTATATTTATAGGCAGAGGATGTAGGAATCATGAGGTTGATCATCTTCTCATAGCTGCCGGCATACTTTTGTACTCCATCCGTACTATAAATCAGACATTCATCCTTTCCATATAACACAACGCACTCTTTATCCAATAAGACATTCTGGCTCTCTATATCATAGCTGATGGTAAGTTTTTTATTTCCATCCGTGCTATACACATCCATCTGATATTTCGTCTCACCGCTCTGGTTCAGGTATACCAATGCCACATAACGTTCATTATAATACACAGCCTGTACTTCCTTATCAAACAGAACTTCCGCTGCACTAACCGGTTTTTGAGCACCTGCATAAAACATCAGTCGCCCATCTGCCACAGCAAAGGCTGTCGTATCATTCATAAATTGTACATAGGGCACAACGCTATCCGCGTAATCATATCCACTCACATAATTGTCAATGGCATCCTGTCCTACTTCTCCAAAATTATAAAAAGCAACACTTGACTTGATCTTTCCACTATCTGCATATAAATAAGAAACCTGTAATAATTTTCCATTGGGGGACAAACTTACAGCGATGGGATAACCGCTGTTTTTCATCGTTGTCTTCATTTTGGCAATCAGTTCTCCCTGGGAATCATAAAGATAAATCCAGGTAACTCCTGCCTCTTCCAAAATAGTGGCAACTTCCCCATTTCCCGCTATACTGAAATTAGTGATGGGCATATTGGTATCGATTTCTCCCATTCTGCCCGAAGTATTCATGACAAAAATTTTCCGTCCGCTGTAATCCCCTACTCCTACAACATTTTCGCAGATCCGTACCATCGGATTTTGCATCTCATAGGCCTGGTTCCACACATCCTTTCCCTTGGAATCTGTGCACTTAATTCCGTCGTTGGAATATAAAAGTAATCTGTCGGAAAAAGCCAATGTGCTTACTCCACCGGCAATTTTCAATGATTCGCTGGTAAGACGATTGTATGTAGTGTATACCTTATTCCGAGTCTGTGTAATAATCATAACGCCTACCACAGCAATAGCGAAGGCTACAACGAGTATTTTAAATGCATTTCCTCGTCTATGTTTTGCTATTTTCTTTTCATAATCGGAAGGTTCTTTACTTTCTCCCGGTTTCACTAGTCTCAAATTTGGTGCCATGATATCCTCACTTTAGCTCTTTGGCCTGTATCCAGGCAGTGCCCCACGCGTTTCCCCACTCACGCATTTTCTCATAGCTGTTAATCGTGGTAACTCCCTGTAATAGTATCACAATTGCCAGCAGGAATGCAACGGCCTTGCCCAGCTCATCCCATTCGACCCCTTTCCTTCTCTTCTGTGGAATGTTCCTTATCCTTCGCACCGGTGGCACATATTCCTGTAAATATATCATTATTCTCCATTTCTGCGCATGTTCTTTGCACATGACGAATTTGTGTCAAGTTCGCGCAGACACAAATCTTGTGATTGAAAATCTATTTTTCAATCTTCACCTACACAAAGCAAAAGAGCGAAAGTCCTTGCAGACCCGCTCTTTTGTGTCATTTCTCTATGCTATTTATTTTTTATAATCAGACAAACTGAAAAATAGTAGTTGTCTCATAGGGTCTGTCCGGGCCAAAAATGCATGAGGGAAAGCTGGGTTTGTTCACGCTGTCTGGATAAAACTGCGTTTCCAGGCACAGTCCGAAACGCTTCTGATAAAGGACCCCGTTCTTCCCCGTATGAGGGGTAATTGCATTTCCGGCGTAAAACTGCACTCCCGGCAGGTCCGTAAACACTTCCATAGTCAGTCCTCCATCCGGCGCTTCCAGGGTTGCCACCTTACGCACTCCGGTTCCGTAATTGTTCAATACCCAGTTATGATCATATCCTCCGGCGAAATTCAACTGGTCATAATCTGTATCAATTCGATCCCCCACCACTCTCATCGTGGTGAAATCCATTGGTGTACCTGCTACCGGCACAATTTCACCCGTAGGGATAGACTCCCTATCTGCACGGGTAAAATAATCTGCATCCAATTGCAGTTTATGAGTCTCGATTGTTCCTTGTCCTTGTCCCATCAGATTAAAATAAGAATGATTGGTCATGTTTATAGGACAATCTGCATCACTGGATACACGATAATCAATTTCCAGCCCATTCTCCGGCGTCAGGACATAGGTAACCGCACAATGTTTATTTCCCGGGAAGCCCATATCACCATCCGGACTGTCCAGGACAAAGGTAACGCAATTTTCTCCAGGCTGGGCCGTCCACATTCTCTTATGAAAGCCATGCCCCAGATCCGAATGCAAATTATTTTTTCCGTCGTTTACCGCTAAGGAATAGGTCTTTCCATGTAACGTGAACGCAGCGTTTCCCGTCCGATTTGCCACCGGTCCGACAGTAGCCCCGAAAAAAGAGGTACTCATCTCATATTCCTGTACGCTATCATATCCCAGAACAACATCCCGTAGCTTTCCTGTCCCATCCGGCACCTCCAGCTTAACCAGTAATGCTCCAAAATCTGACACAGCAGCACGCATACCGCATGCATTTTCCAGGACATAAAGGGATGCTTTATGCCCGTCTTTCGTCATTCCGAAATCCTGTTGTATAACGCTCATCGGATACCTCCCCAGTCTATAATTCCACGCGTCCCTCCAGGGCACGTAGTAAAGTCACTTCATCAATATATTCCAAATCACCGCCCACCGGTACACCGCTGGCAATACGAGTCACCTTCACCCCGGTTGGTTTAATCAGCTTACTGATATACATCGCTGTGGTTTCTCCTTCCAGGCTGGAATTGGTTGCAATGATAACCTCCTCCACATCTCCCTGGAGACGAGCCACCAGTTCCTTTAGCTTAATATCCCCAGGACCAATTCCCAGCATGGGAGAAATCGCACCATGAAGGACATGATAAACGCCTTCGTATTTGCCGGTTTTCTCATATGCTGCCAGGTCGCGGGTATTTTCCACTACCATGATCTGTTTTTTGTTCCGCTTCGGATTAGCGCACACAGGACAGATTTCATTATCTGTCAGCGTATAGCACTCCTTGCAATAACGTACATTCGCCTTGGCATCCAAAATAGTATGCGCCAGGCGTTCTACACGATCCTTCGGCATATTAATCAAATGAAATGCCAGTCTCTGGGCTGATTTGGGTCCAATTCCCGGCAGAGCTGCCAGTTCATCAATCAATCGATTGATATGTCCACTGTAAAGTTCCATTAGAAAGGCAGGCCTCCCAGACCTCCGGTCATTTTGTTCATTAGATCCGCACTGGCAGACTCCGCCATACGCAATGCTTCGTTGGTTGCTGCCACGATCAGATCCTGTAACATTTCGATATCCTCAGGATCTACGACTTCCTCAGAAAGAGTAACCTTTATGATTTCCTTTTTACCGGATACCGTTACTTCCACAGCTCCGCCACCGGCTTTTGCCGTAAATTCCTTTACTTCCAGTTCTTTCTGGCTTTCCTCCATCTGACGCTGCATGCGCTGTGCCTGCTTCATCAGATTATTCATATTGCCCGGCATAGCTCCTGCCGGAAATCCTCCACGTTTTGCCATGATTTTCTCCTTTTCTTTTATTTAAAACGGCTCCGGTTCTTCTTCTCCGTCATCCTGTTCGATATCCATCTGAATCAATTGTGTCAAATCCGGAAAGCTGGTATCAAAATCCTGTCTGCTGCCAATTGCCTGATACGTAATTGCCACTTCTTTTCCAATCATCTGTGATGCCTGCTGTTGTAAGATTTGCCGGTTTTCTTCATTCTTTATAAAGTAGTCCGAAGCCACCCCATCCTCTAATACTACCAGAAGAGAGCCATCTGCCGCAAGAGACAACTTCGCCGACTTCAAATAAGATTTCATGGGATAAGCAGTGTCACCCACCACTTCCGGCCAGCGCTGTACCAGCTGCTGCACATCCTCCGGAATGGCTTTGGGCAACTCCGGTTTCGTCTTTTTCGTACTGTCCGCTCCCGGTATGGTTCCTCCCGGGACGGCTGCCTGCACCACAACACCCTTTTCTATTTTTTCTTCCAGGTTTCGGATCCGATCAAGCAGTGCATCCGTCTGTATTTCCATCTGCGGTCTGCACAGCCTAATCAATGCAATTTCAATAAGAATCCGCTTCTGTGCCGCATACCGGATTTGCCCTGAAAGGTCTGAAAAAATACGGATGTAGCGAATAATCGCAGTCGCATCCAGCATAGCCGCTTCTTCTTTTAACCTGGCCAGATTGTCCGAGGAAACATCAATGACATCTTCCATGTCATCAGAGGTCTGTACAAGCAACAAATTACGGAGATACCAGGTAAATTCCGACACAAACTGCATAAGTTCCCGTCCCTGCATGACAATTTCTTCTAATAAATTGATGCAGCCGGTAACATTTCTGTCCAGAATAAGCCGTAACAGACGACTAAACACCTGGGTATCTACTGCGCCCAGTACATCCAGGGCTTTGTCATAAGTCAGTTCCTCTCCGAAATGGAAAGCGATACATTGATCCAGCAGGCTCAACGCATCACGCATAGACCCGTCTGCAGTCTTGGCAATATAGCGCAGAGCCTTGTCCTCCACCTGTACCTTTTCCTCTGCCATGAGCTCCTGCAGTCTGGCAGTGATGGTATCAATGGAAATCCGCTTAAAATCATACCGCTGGCAACGGGATAAGATCGTAATGGGGATCTTATGTACCTCGGTAGTTGCCAGAATAAAGATAACATAGGAAGGTGGCTCCTCCAAAGTCTTCAACAGTGCATTGAATGCTCCTATGGAAAGCATATGCACCTCGTCGATAAT
>USSP01000135.1 GCA_900557385.1 uncultured Lachnospiraceae bacterium | reverse complement strand
TGAAAGCCGTCCACGATTGCCTCTTTGCCATTGATTTCCTCAGGCACCGGTGTGAGTACCAGGGCAGGAATATTCATCGTACGGGCAAGAATCGCTGTGTGGGAATTGGTAGATCCTTTTCTGGTAATAAAAGCCAGTACCTTTTCTCTGTCTAACTGAATTGTCTCACTGGGAGCCAGATCATCTGCCACAATGATGTATCTTTCATCGGGATCTTCCGTTTTTTCGGGCTGACTCTGTTTATCGGAAAGGACACGAATCAGCCGCTCGGAAATATCCTTCACATCAGCGGCACGGGCTTTCATGTAGTCATCATCCATCTGTGCAAACATCTGGGCAAAATTATCTCCGGTCATTGCCACGGCAAATTCCGCATTTACAGACTGGGTTTCTATCATGTTATGGATCGAATCCAGATAGTCCAAATCCTCCAGCATCATCTGGTGGATTTCAAAAATTGCCGCATTGTCCTCGCCCACTTCCTTCACTGCCTTCTCATACAGTGCCTGCAGCTGACGTTTCGTCTCTTCCTTTGCCCGTTCAAAACGCGCCATTTCCGCAGCGGTATCTTCCACCTTTACCCGGCGTACTTCATGGTTCTGTGGTAACAGCTCTTTGATTTTTCCGATTGCAATGCCCCCAAACGCAATCTTTCCCTGTACTCGCTGCATGATTCCTTTTTCCTCCCTCTAAATTTTTCTGTTTATTATGACAAAAAACCGAAAAAGTACAGACACACAAAGCGTCTTACTTTTCCGGTTTAGTGCATCTTGATGCGAACTACCCTTCAGTTACTCTTATTATAGGTATCTGATTCGTTTTTGTCAAGTTTGCTTTTTTATTTTTCATTTTCTACGATTTTTTTGTTACTTTTTCCCTGTTGTTTCTGTCTGCGTTTCTTAATCGTTTTCCGCAGCCGCAGCAATAGAAGAACAGCGCCTCCACAACCGCCTGCAATCGCATACAGCATGACATTGGACTTTTTCTCCAGGATGCAGTAGGTTCCGCTGTCTCCCACAAGGGTGGTCTGTAGGTATTCACCGCGTTCTACTACTTCTTCCTGCTGCCAGCCGCCATCTTCCTCGTAACGCCACAGCTCTGCTTTTTCTCCATAGGGGTTATAAAGCCGAAGGGCTGTTTCCTGGTCAGGCTGTACAGCCGCATTCTCCAATGTCAGGAAGTAAATGCGATAGTTTCCCTCCGCTCCTTTGGGAGCCTGTAAATCCGAGCCGGTTTCCTCAGCAGTGGACACGTGGAGTACCGCGTCGCTGGTAAAAGAGCTTTCCACCAGCGCATAGGGCTTTTTACGTTCACTGTTCTGTCCGTTGCCTTCTTCTGCTGCCACCGCCTGTTCTGCATGGGCATCACTCTGCACCACACTTACCTTTTCCACATATTCTGCTTCCAGTACCCGGTTGCCGGTCATGGTCTGCCCGGACACATCTTCCCACACGCCATAGCAGCCTTCTTTTTCCGGGATATCCGGGTAGGTAAGATGATCCAGGGAATCGCCGTAAGCCACTTCCTCATAGCCCAGCACCTGATCCTCCGTGCGGTAGGTTATTTTCAAATGGCGAAAAGCAAGGGGAACTTCTTCGCTTTCCAACATTTCTTCGTAGGAAAGCGGCTGGGCGATTCCGTCATAGCTGATGCCGTCGATTCCGTAAAGAGCATCTCCTGCGAAAAAGTTGTTCCTCACCTTCTGCTGTTCTTCCTCTTCTTTTTCATAGGAAGAAACCTGACCGGCAATGGCGCCGCTTCGTCCTACGGTTGCCTCCACTCTTGCCAGACTATAGCAATCGGTGAGTTCTTCTGCATATCCCGCGATGCCCCCCACGTTTTTGCCTCCGCTTACCTCGCTGATGGCATAGCAGTTACGGATCACGGAAAGGGACTGACCGCAGATGCCACCTACGAAATCCCCCTCGGTGCTTTCCACGCTGCCATAGCCCTCGGAGTGAACCACCGCACCGATCTTCATATAACCGACCACGCCGCCTGCTCCGTCCTTTTTCGCCGTAATATAACCTTCATTGACGCAGCCGCGAATGACACAGCGGGTAGCGTAACGGTTTCCGATGGTATAGTCCACGTTACCCGCCGCATTGTCCTCCGGGTCTTCCTCGTCAATTGCCATGGAGCCGGCGATACCGCCTACATTGATGTCTCCGTTGACGATTCCTTTATTTCTGCTGTTTTCAATCCAGCCGTCCCCGGATTCCTCCAGTTCCTCATCGGAAACATCCTCGTAGAAACTGTCCCGGATGGTACTGCTGTTGCCATCACTACTATCCGTCACATCCAGCTGATCCATGAGAAGATTAAAGACCACATTCATCTGGTCGTTGACTGCCAGTAAATCCTGGGTTACCACATCGGAATAATGGGAAGTGTCATCACTGATATTCTGCAGGCAGTCGTTCATGGCACTCAGCTGATCATATAATGCCTGTTTATCCTGATCGAATTGCTCTCCCAGGCGGGTGAAACGGATTTCCTCCTGGGCGTTTACATAATTCACAATTGCCCGGACCGCGTCCGACATGGCACCCGTGGCGCTGATGGCATTCTCGCCGTTTTTGCCGGCATTTTCCAGATCTTTAAAGCCATCCTGCAGGGCATCATCCAGAGCCGGTCCGTAAATTGCCATTAAATCATTGATGTCCTGTAAAACATCATAAGCATCAGAGGTTACCTGACTAAGGGCATTCTGGAAGTTGTCGTTTTGAATAATTGCTTCGATTGCTGTCCGTTTTTGCGCGTCTGACTTGGTATCATCCTGAAGAATATCCTGAATCTCCTGCATATAACCATCCAAGACATCCATGCTGTCCTGAAGCTTCTTGTTATCCCTTTCCATCCGGTCTTTGATGGGCTGGGTTGCATTGGAATCCACCCGGTTCTCCACATTCAGATCCTGAATGGCTTTCCGGATGTTATTATTTAAGTCATTCACGTGGTTTCGCAAGGCACTTTCCTGATTCAGCACATTGGGTACCATATCCATCACCTGATTGACCCGCTGGGAAATTTTGTCTGCTTCATCCATGTTGCTGTCGGCAAAATCTGACATCTGGTCTGCCAGAGATTTTCCCGTATCCAAAGTCTGCTGGGAATAGTCCAGTAATTGATCCGCGTCCGCCTTGACTGTATTTTTGCCGGACTGCATATCCTTAATGGTTTTCTGAATCAGGTCATGAAGCTTGTTGATCTCGGAACGTAAAGATTCCGCCTCGTTCAACTCGATATAAGGCTCCATCTGCCCTACAATTCCGCCCACATCCTTCCGTCCGCTGACAGAACCGTTATTGGTACACTGATCCACCATGCCAGCCTGGCGTCCTGCGATGCCGCCCACATTATAGCCGGTATGCTCATAGCCTACTCTGCCTGTATTGGTGCAAAGCCCGATATAGCCATCCGAGTAACCGGCGATGCCACCGGTGTCCACACCGCTGTGAATCTGCACATTGGAATTGGTGCCGTCCACGCTGCGGAGCCATGCAAATCCCATCTCATCATCGGTTTCCACCCATTGGGTATCATCATTGATCCCCGCCTGATTCTGGGTTGACATAATCATGCCATGATTTTTGCCTGCCACACCGCCGGTAGCATAATATCCTGAAATCCTCCCCATCACCATAGCATCACTGATCAGCCCGGTGCTTTCATTGATTCCCGCAATGCCTCCGGTGATGTTTTTGCCATCCACAGTACCTGCAAAGGTGCAATTACGGATGGTTCCGTAGTTGACCCCCACCAGTCCGCCTACACATTCTTTTTCATCACTGGAACTGACTTCCGCCTCCAAGCGCAAATCCCGTACTTCTCCTGCATGTCCGATATAACGGAACAGTCCGGTCACATAGCCGGCTCCATCATAGGCGAAACCGGAAATGGTGTGATTTTCTCCGTAAAAGAAGCCGTTAAACACCGAAATGGGTTCAAAATCCACATCTGTCAGACTTAAATCTGCCATGAGGTGCACTTCTTTATCGGCTGACCAGGAATCTACATGGCACTGATCCGAAAATTTCTGTAAATCCTCCACGGTATAAATATCCACCCGCTCATAGGTCTGTTGGGTGTCGTTTTCTATGACGGTGCTTTCTTCCCCTTTGGGAGCCGCCTGGATTTCTGTTATCGGAAGGGCGGAGAACAACAGGGATGTGGTTACCGCCGTGGCGACCAGAATCCGGTATTTATTTTTCATTCCCGTTTTCATTCTCCCTGCCTCCTTCCTGCTTAAATTCCGGGATCGTGAGATTTGGCGGCATGTTGCTTTCCGCTTCTTCCTCCGTCACTTTCTCTACTTTTCCCATATTGACAACGAGATTTGCCTCACCCCGTACAAAGCCGTGAAGTTCTCCCACAATCGTACCGCTTATTTGTCCCTGTACCAAGCCATCCACCCGCATGAGGCCTGTGGTTTTTTCCATTTTTAAAGGCATGGACACAGCGAAGGATGTCTTCTCAATAATCTTCTCACCTACCAACAGAATCTGAGGCAGGACGAACATAACCGTAATGAGAGAAATAATCGTACCACGTCCCAGGCACTGACCGATACCGCAAATCGCACCATCGGAGGACATCTGACCAATGAGAATGCCCGCCAGCGCCATCATGGAACCAGAGGTTACGATAGTGGGAAAGGCAAAATTCATTGTCTCGATAATTGCTTCCTTCTTGGACATTTTTTCCTTCAATTCCATGAAACGCCCGGAAATTACAATGGCGTAATCAATGTTGGCACCCATCTGAATAGAACTGACAATCAGATAACTCATGAAGAACAGATTCTTCTGTTCCAGTACCGGGAAGGAAAAGTTGATCCAGATAACGCCCTGGATTACCAGAACCAGCAACACCGGCATATGAGACAATTACAATACCTGAGGGAACGAGAGTTTACACAAAGACAGCAATTGATCACAGCGGTGATATTCTTATTCTTGAAATTGGAAGTAATGGCGGTTGGGAAAATGATTATAAGACACTTATTCTTCAATATGATGCCATGATTCAGGAGTTTGGTTGTAAATATTATATTGTTGTAGGTGACACGGACGACCCGGGAACATCTATCGGTGATCTCAGTCAGGGGGAAACAGATGCAAACGGTAATTATATAGGTACAGGTGATACTTCTTGGGAAGCTGCATTAAGACTTGCATATGGTGACCATTTTATTAATATGCGAACATATTTAATCGAAAATGGTCTTAAAGATACAGGTATAATGCCTACAAAAGATGATTTGGAAAATTATAAAAGAGGTAATATCTCAAAGAAACTTCGTTCAGACTGGACACATCTTAACTGTATGGGGTATTATTCAAAAGGAAAAGGCATATATCTTAAAGGTGTAGAACTCGGATATTGGAGTTGATACTTGTATATTTTATAAATAAGTATTATAATCAATTAGATTAGACACAAGCGATAATACGGATTTATTTTGAATAAAAAGGAGAAAATACAATGTTATCA
>USSP01000134.1 GCA_900557385.1 uncultured Lachnospiraceae bacterium | reverse complement strand
ATCCTGGGACACGATGATCCCACCATGATTCGTATGCTGCAGGATTTGACGGGAATTGAACCCACGAAGATTCCACTGGATGACCCTCAGGTGATGAGCCTGTTCCAGAATACCTCGGCGTTAGGCATTACACCGGATCAGATCAGCGGAACCCCCACCGGCTCTTTGGGCATCCCGGAGTTCGGTACACCTTTCGTTATCCAGATGTTACTGGATACGAAACCCCAAGCCTTTTCGGATCTGGTGCGTATTTCCGGTCTGGGTCATGGTACCGATGTATGGCTGGGCAATGCCAGTACTTTGATTGAGGAAGGAAAGGCCACCATTTCCACTGCCATCTGCTGTCGAGATGATATTATGATCTATCTGATTCAGATGGGAGTTGACCCGGCGCTGTCCTTTACCATTATGGAGTCGGTGCGAAAGGGAAAGGGCTTGAAACCGGAGTGGGAGACGGAGATGCTTGCCCATGATGTGCCGGACTGGTATATCTGGTCCTGTAAAAAGATCAAGTACATGTTCCCCAAAGCTCATGCGGCAGCCTACGTTATGATGGCATGGCGTATTGCGTATTGTAAGATCAATTATCCGTTGGCATATTACGCAGCCTTTTTTTCCATTCGTGCGAAAGCTTTCTCCTATGCCAGCATGTGTCAGGGTCCCAAGCATCTGGCAGATTGCATGGAGGAGCTAAAGAAAAAAGGCGATGCCCTGTCCCCGAAGGACAAGGATGCCCAGGGCGATATGCTGATCGTGCAGGAGATGTATGCCCGGGGCTTTGACTTCGTCCCGATCGACCTGTTTAAAGTGCAGTCCCGCCTGTTTCAGGTCACAGAGGATGGAAAAATCATGCCCTCCCTGACCAGTATCGAGGGTCTGGGTGAAAAGGCGGCAGATGCCATTGTGGAAGCTTGTAAGGACGGACCCTTCCTCTCCAAGGATGATTTCCGGGAGCGTACCAAGGCAAGTAAAACCATTGTGGATTTGATGGCAGATTTGGGAATCCTGGGAGATATCCCGGAATCCAACCAGATCAGTCTGTTTGATTTCGCTATGTAACTCGGAAATACTGAAGAGGACTTATTAAAAAACCTCCCTGCCGTAAATTGCAGGGAGGTTTTAAAGTGGAGATAAATTTATCTGACCGATGGGCATATCGTAAATTTATTTTCATTTTTGCCCATGCACGGTGTGATTTTTAAGGATCGAAAGCTATTTTGCTTGTGTTATGTAAACCATATGGGCAAAATGGAAAGAAACGGAGCTATATGCCCATTGAGACACGATACTCATTGCAAGAGCAATAACAAATTTATATGAAAGCTTCTAAACAAAGAAAAAGCTCCAAAACCATCATTGGTTTGGAACTTCCTTGGGTTGGGCTGTTAAATTAACAGAGCAGCTGATAGGGGAATCGAACCCCTGATTCCGCCGTGAGAGGGCGGCGTCTTAACCAATCAGCCATTTTTGTGTTTGTCACACGCGACTTGTTTATATTACAACATGCTTCAAAAAAAAGCAACCCCTTTTTTGAAAAAAATTAATTTTTTTCAAAAATTTACGTGGCACCAACCACGAAGGCTTCTTGAATGGATGAGTTTCATAGTAATATTTCTCGTATATCCCATGTTGGGATTTCCAGCTTTACGTTGAAAATGGATGTAAAAATGAACGAAAAGTCAGACAAAGACAAAATTAAAAAAAATCAAAACTAGCATTAAAAATGTGCAATGTGCACAAAACAAGAAAAAATAAAAGGCAGAAATAAAAACGTTTTTATTCAAAGCGACAAAAAGCAAAAAAGTGCCGTTTTTCCGTTGACTATGGGAAAAAACAGGTAGTACTATATACTCAAAACAGGGCTTAGGAAAGGAAGGAATTTCTATGAGAAAGCATGGTAAAAGTTTACGAATCATGGCATATCTGATGGCATTCGCCGTCACAGCTACCACACTGTTTTCTGATGTGAATATGCTTACAGCATATGCAGACAATGGAGAGACCGCAGTGGTTGAATCTGTGGAAGCAGAGGATGTGAAAAGCGTAGATTCGGAAGAAGAAGCAAAGGAATCCCCAGAGGGAGAAGATAAAAATGCAGAAGCTTCTCTGGAAGCAGGGGATGCTACGGAGAATAAGAACAGCGGGGAAAATAAAACCGTGGAAGAAACGGAATCAAAGGCTGTGTCTGAGGAGAGCGAAGAGAAAGAGTCTGAGGACATAGAATCTGATGAGACTGTTTCAGACGCAGAAACCGAGACAGAAACAGCAAGTGAGACAGAAACGGAAACCGAGACAGAAACCGAAACGGAAACAGAAACAGAAACCGAATCGGAGGAAGAGGGTGTTACCACTCTTACCCAGGAGATCGGTAATCTGACTGTAAAAGCAACCTTCGAAAAGGGAGTTCTGCCGGAAGGAACAGAACTGGTTGTCAAAGAGGTTTCCGGCAAATCTTATGATGAACAGTTAAAAGCGAAGGCAAAAGAGCAGGGATGTGTCCTGACTGCAAGAAAGTACTATGATGTATCTTTCCTGCTGGATGGTGAGACACAGGAGCCGAAGGATGGCAGTGTAGAGGTTAAGTTTTATTACAGCCAGTCAGTAGCAGCCAATGCCGTTTCTAAATCAGAGATTGTGGCACAAGCCGAAGAACTGGTGACGGCAGAAACGAAAGAACAGTCTGTACAGGGAATTTCCATCTCTGGAAATGTTTTGAAGGTAGATGGTGAAGAAGTTCTTGCTGTCCTTGGTAAAAACGTTTTGACAGATGACTTGAAGATTTTTGGTTTGGATAATGATGCACAGACTAAAGAAACAGATGAGGCGCAGGAAAACAAGGTGACGGTCACTGAGGATTCTAAAGTACAGATGTACCACTTTGATGGTAATGGTGTAGAAGAAGTCAGCGCAGATATTCAGACGACAGATGGAAACAAAATTAAAGAAGTAAATTTTTCCAGTGATTCTTTCTCTGTTTATGCAGTGGCAATTTCCAATAGTGCGGAGACAGAAGAAGGAGAAGTAATAGAAACCTCTAAAACTGATTTAAGTACAGAGAAACTTATCGACTTTATTAATGAGCAGTTTAAAGAGGGAAATAGTATTGCACTGGGACAGAATCTGTTGATTCCAGAGGGAAACAAGAGAATAGAAATTCCAGCTGGCAAGCGTGTGGTTTTATATCTGAATGGATATAGTATTCAGCCTGTAGACGGCAGCACCAGAACCGATGCCGTTATTGCGGTCGGTGGGAATTCCTCCTTCACCATCAAGGATAAGCTGGAAAACAGCTCCAAAGTCCAGCCGGGAGAGAGTACCGGAAGTATCCAGAATTTCAAGGGTGCTCCGGTTATCAGAACAGTTGGTTCTAATGCAGAAATTTATATTAAAGATGTGGAATTTTCCAATAATGCTAATGAAAAGAGAGATGGTGGTGTCATCGAAGATGCCTACTCTCAGCATGATACAAAGATTGAGCTAAGCAATGCTGTTTTTCAGAATAACAAGGCAAACCGTGGTGGCGTGGTTCGGGCAGCTAGCAGTGCTATCACGGTAAAAGGATGTACCTTCACTAACAACAGTGCAAATGACGAAGGCGGAGCGTTCTACTTAGATGGTGGAGCTGATGTGCGTGGGGCAGTTCTGACTATTGAGAGTGGTAAATTTTATCAGAATACCGCAGTAAATAGGGGCGGTGCGATTTCCGGAACGCAGGATATTTCCGTGACAGTTAAAGGCGGTACTTTTGAGAAGAACAGAGCAGGACGAGGCGGAGCTATCTATTTAAATAGTGATAAATACGACGATGTGACTACTTTTCTTATTGTTTCCGGCGGTGAATTCGTGGGAAATGAGGCAGACTCCAAAGGCAATGACGGCGGTGACATGTGGAACAACTACGGTGGTGGAGCCATTTGGGCTGCAGTCGATGAGTTCAAGCTGGAAGGCAATATGACATCTCCTCTTATCAAGGACAACTGGACTGTTGCAGGAGGTGGCGGTATTCGTGTCAACCGTGGTACTTTTATTATGAACGGCGGTTGCGTAACCGGGAATATTGCAACAGGTAATGAGGGCGGTGGTATTTCCCTGCACAATGCAACAGCAGTGATTGTAAAGGGAACCATTTCCGGCAACATGACCGGTTATAACAAGGATCGTACCCAAAATGCTGATTATGCAGACTGGGGTGGTGGTGGAATTTTCTGTTCCCAGGATGCTACTTTATTGATTCGCAATGCAAAGATTACAGAAAATAATGCTTATGGTTTTGGTGGCGGTGTAGCAGGCTGTGCAACCGGACGTGTATTCTTATTTGAGACCGATGGCTGTGCAATTTATCAAAATAAAAATTATAAGGATTTAAATCAGGAAGACCCCATTTTATCCGGCGCTCTTAG
Organism: uncultured Lachnospiraceae bacterium; assembly: GCA_900557385.1. Lineage (GTDB taxonomy): Bacteria > Bacillota > Clostridia > Lachnospirales > Lachnospiraceae > UMGS2037. Next base: position 1,097 of record USSP01000134.1, on the reverse strand, counting down.
TCACAAAAATTATGACCGGTTATATGCTGCGACCAATGATACCTTTATACATGAAGGTTCCAGTGACTTCTACTGTGCATTAAACAGCTCCGTATCCTGGAATATGAAAGGTGTGGATGCAGGCTGGAAGGGCAGCGTGGACGGTGTAGCGGTTAATGAAAATATGAAAGCGAATGATGCCAAATATTTGAATGCAAGCTATTTAATGGGATTGACTGCGAATCCGAAAGAATCTCTGGATGGCAAACAGTATGATGTAATCATTACAGGTAATACTTCAAAGACCCATGGCGGTGGTATCTTAAATAACGGATATTTCATGGCAGGTAAAACTGAAAAAGTATCTACAGGATCCCGCCTGGAAGTGAAGGCTTTAAAAGCATTGAAAGAAAAGGATGCTTATATTTCTTTAACGGAGGATGATACTTTTGATTTCACCATCACGGAAATAGATCAAAAAGATGTTGAGATCCCCGGAGGATTTCAGAGTAGCGGAGTCAATGATGCAAAGGGTGAGATTACCTTTGATGCACCGATTCCATTTACAGAGACTGGAACATACTATTACTTATTAAAGGAAGAAAATGGAAACAAAGGTGATATTAAATATACCGATACACAGTATAAACTTGTGATAACTGCAAGCGAGGAAGAAAATGGAACGATTCCGGTACTTGAGGAATCTGGTTTCACAATTACTTCTATCCAAAAGTATCAGGTAAAAATTCAAGGTGTAGAGGTATACAAAAAGCAGGGCAATGGAGATTGGAAAAAGGTTACAGAACAATGTACCTACGAAGCTTCTGATGATGCCCATGCTAGCTCCCTTGCATTAGGAAAATATGAAGGTAAGAATGAAAACCGTCATTTAGTTGGAGGTGACCGGGCATCCTTCATTAACGAGAAATTTGATCAGGACTACGTTAATATTGAAATTAAAAAAATCTGGAAGGATCCCAACTGGGTAAAGAAGACAGAGCATCCGGAATTAACCTTTACCATTTATCGTTATGAGGATAATGAAGCAAAGAAAGAACTGGTTGATACAGTAAAATTGTCTGCCGCAGAGGTTACATTGGAAATCAATGGTTCAGGTA
>USSP01000133.1 GCA_900557385.1 uncultured Lachnospiraceae bacterium | reverse complement strand
TAGCGGATACCCAGTTCATGCATATCATACAGGGTACGACGCTGTACCGGCTTCAAGCCATCACGCACATCCGGCAATGCTCTGGCAATGATAACGCTCATGGCATAATCAATATAAGATTTCTGCATCAATTCCGAATACTCGGTTTTAATGATCCGTTCTTCCATTTATTCCTTCAACCTTTACATTTCTCAATATTAGATATCTAACAATGCTTCCTCTGCATGCTCATAAATAAAAGCTTTACGGGGCGGAACTTCATTTCCCATGAGAAGCTCCGTCATTTCCGATGCCATACGGGCATCTTCGATCTCCACTTGTTTCAGGATACGCCGCTCCGGGTCAAGTGTCGTCTCCCAAAGCTGTTCCGCGTCCATCTCACCCAGACCTTTGTAACGCTGCAGTGTGAAGGAACCTTTGTGGGATTTCCGGTACTTCTCCAGTGCTTTATCATCATAGAGATATTCTTCTTTTCCTTTGGCAGGCATAGCTTTGTATAACGGCGGCATGGCAAGATACACATGTCCTTCAAAAATCAGTTCCGGCATGAACCGGTAAAATAAAGTCAGCAACAGGGTGGAAATATGAGCACCGTCCACATCCGCATCTGCCATGATAATGATTTTATCATAACGCAGCTTGCTGATATCGAAATCGTTGCCATATCCTTCCGAAAAACCACATCCAAAAGCATTGATCATGGTTTTGATTTCTGCATTGGCCAGTACCTTATCAATGGTAGCTTTTTCTACATTTAAGATTTTACCACGGATAGGCAGAATCGCCTGATATTGGCGGTTTCTCGCAGTTTTAGCCGAACCGCCCGCAGAATCTCCCTCTACGATAAAAATCTCACATTTGGAAGCGTCCCGGGATTCACAGTTGGCAAGCTTACCATTACTATCGAAGGAGTATTTCTGTTTGGTAAGCATATTGGTCTTGGCTTTTTCTTCGGTTTTACGGATTTTCGCCGCTTTTTCCGCACATCCGATAATGCTTTTCAGCACTTCCAGATTCCGGTCAAAGAAACGGACGATCTCATCACCGGTAACCTTGCTTACTGCTTTGGCAGCGTCCTGGTTATCCAGCTTGGTTTTCGTCTGTCCCTCAAAACGGGGATCGGGGTGCTTGATGCTCACCACGGCTGTCATACCGTTTCGCACATCCGCACCGGTAAAGTTAGGATCCTTTTCCTTCAGGATATTCAGCTCTCTGGCATAGGTGTTGATCACGTTGGTGAACATGGTTTTAAAGCCGGTGAGGTGGGTTCCACCCTCGGCATTATAAATATTATTACAAAAGCCCAGTACATTTTCATGGAATTCATTCACATACTGTAGTGCCACTTCCACTTCAATGCCTTCGCTCTCTCCCTTATAATAAATCACATCACATACCGGCTCACTGGATTTATTCATATCCTTGATGAAACCGATGATTCCCTCCGGCTCATGGAAGGTAACTTTCTCAAAAAGAGGACCGCGCAAATCGGAAAAAAGAATGGTCAGATTGGGATTCAGATAGGCAGTCTCATGAAGACGGCTTTTGATTTCATCCTCTTTGAAACGTGTCTTATCAAAAATCGTATCATCCGGCAGAAAATTGATGATCGTGCCAGTCTCCCTGGTCTTTCCAACCACAGGAAGAAGTCCGTTCTCCAATTCCTTGGTAGGGATTCCTCGCTCGTAGCTGTCCTCATAGATACAGCCACCTTTTTTCACCCGGACGGTAAGTCTGCTGGACAGGGCATTCACCACAGAAGAGCCTACACCGTGTAAGCCACCACTGGTTTTGTAAGCATTATTGTCGAATTTACCCCCGGCATGTAAGGTCGTAAATACTACACGCTCCGCACTGACACCCTTTTCATGCATTTCCACCGGAATACCACGCCCGTTATCTTCCACGGTAGCAGAGCCGTCTGCTTCCAAAGTAACCTTAATGGTATCGCAATAGCCTGCCAGATGCTCGTCGACGGAGTTATCCACAATCTCATAAATCAGATGGTTCAAGCCTTTGGTGGAAACAGAACCTATGTACATTCCCGGACGGACACGGACTGCCTCCAGTCCTTCCAGGACGGTAATACTGGAGGCGTTATAATTATTGTCGTTACTGGACATAAAAATCTCTTGCCTTTCCTTTGATTTGAACAGAATATATGTTCTATTTTAGCATAATCCGCTTAAATTGCAAAGCAAAATAACCGTTTTCTTCGCCGTTATTCTTTATTGCTGTGGACTGTCCGCAGAATGATCATCCGCGGTTTGCTCCATCTTCTTCTGGTGCTTCAGGGCAAGGATAATCACCACAATCAAAACGAACGCAACAGCAGCCAGCACGCCAAGAATGATCAGTGGAAGAATGGATCCTCCTGTCTCTTCGGTTTTATCCGTTTTATTGATTTGATCCGTTTTCTCATGCCTGCCGGAATCAGAAGTCTTGTGTTCTTCTTCCGTTTCATCTCCCAGCAGGCTTGTTTCGATTTTCCGGCTGATTTGTTCTACGACACCGTCCTCAAAAATGTCATCCAGACCGCATTCCTGCAGAAATGCCCTGAACTTCACATCACTGGTCTGGGATACGGCTTTCCCGTAAGTCTCCAGCCCTTCCTCGGGATTCTCCAGATAAATCGTATAAATATCCAATGCCGCTAAAGCTGATGTGGCATAGCTGATATAGTACATGGGAACTTCAAAGGTGTGGCCGACCTCCACCCAGCTATAGCACCGCTGCGCAGCTTCATCCGAATCGTAATTATCCTCCAGTCCATACTCACAGGCAAGCTGATAAAATAATGCATTCATTTCATCCAATGTCATATCGGGATTGCTGTAGACAGCCACCTGAAATTCATCGAAAAGACAGCCGGAGGTCACAGATCCCAGCATATTAAGCAGAACCACCAGCTTGTAGGCATCCAAGGAATCGCCAAATACGGCTTCCATCTGATCCATTGCAAGAAGCTCCAGCCCCTGGGAATGGATCTCTGCAGTGTCCATATTGGAGTTACCGGTCATGGCATGCTCCGGATACAGCAGTTCATGATTATAATGACCGAACTCATGGGTCAGCACATCATAATCATAATAGGACTCCGATGGTTTATAGAAAATATAAGGAACACCATAAGAATAAAGATTGGTGGTAAAACCCACATCCGTTTTCTTTGGATCCGGATCAAAATCCACCAGATGATGCTCCTGCATAAAGGCAAAATTTTGTCCCAGTTCCTGGGAAACACCTGCGATGCATGCACCGACCGCTTCCACCAGTTCATCCCCGTAGGCAGGCTCAAATTCGTAAAACAGGTTATAAAGCTGTTCATACATATCCTGTGTATACATTTCGCCCAGTAGATTCTCAAAAAGCGGTACAATTTGCTCCTTCACCTGTTGGTACACTACCTTGATATCCTCTGTCGTGTAATCACGGATATACCCTTCGCGATAACGCCATTCGGCAAAATTTTCCTCTCCTTCCTCAGCAGCATCCTCTGTATGAAGTGCTACCATCTCCAGATAAATCTCACCGGCCTTGGCATTGCGCTCTTTGGCAAGTTCCAGCTGGATGGCTGTATATTCCTCATAATCAATTTCTTCATTGGCATAAGCCTCATAGGAGGATTCGTCTGTCCATTCCTGTCCGTCAACGGAAACCGCATTTTCCTCCAACATCAGCTGATTATAAGCACTCTCCAGTTCTGTCAGACGATTATTGATTTCCTTCTGGCGATCTGTCATCGCATTATAGTCCCGATAATATTCTGCATTGATGGAATCCATACTTTCCTCGCCGATATAGGCGTAGTCGGAATTCATCAGTTCATAAAGTGCCAGGGCTGCCAGGTCTGAATACTCCGTACAAAGAGCATCCGTTTTCTGATACATATCTACCACATTCTGATCATTTACATCTGCATAATAAAAAATATGGTCAATAGCCTGCACGGTATACATCTCATCCGTCTGCGTGATCAAATCCTCATAAGCTGCCCGGACGGCATACTCGTTATCCGGCAGGGCAATCGCTTCGTGAAGCGCATCCATGGCATTCTGCAATGGCGTTACATCATAAAGAGACGGACTAAGTTTCTTTCCGTCAATACTCTCGTCTATCGTGATTGCAGGATACGGCACCCCGGAATAAGCCTGCACCTGCATACTGCTTTGCCCCAGTAACAGTGCCACTGTCAGTAATGACATCCCTGCTGTTTTTAACTTCTTAGCGTGAAACATCTGTCCCATTTCCCATTCTCCCTGTCTTTTCTTTCATAAATATTTTTCAAATCATCCTTGCGGAGCATTTTGTTTGATAGGAATTTCCTATCAAACAATGAAAAAGGTCACCGCACACCGTTACCCGCGGATTGCGAATGACCTTTTGATTTCCCTTTGTTTACTTCATAACGATATTTACCAGACGACCCGGTACATAGATTTCCTTTACAATATTACCGGTAAGCTTATCTGCGATCACTTCCTTCGCAGCAGCGATAACACTGTCTTTCTCCGCATCCTTATCAATGCTCAGTGTTGCACGTACCTTTCCGTTAATCTGAACGGCAATCTCTACCGTAGCTTCTATTGTTTTAGCTTCTTCATACTCCGGCCAGGTAGTCTCGTACAGTCTGCCCTCAAAGCCGCAAATGCTCCACAATTCCTCTGTAATATGAGGCGCAACCGGATTTAACAGCGTAAGCAGTGTTTTGAACTCTCCACGGGTTACTGCGTTTTTCTTGTTAAACTCATTAATCAGACTCATCATGGCTGCAATTGCTGTATTATATTTCAGCGTCTCGAAATCCATGCTTACTTTCTTAATGGTCTGGTGCATTTTGGTCTCCATATCAGCAGAGTAGCCATCACCATCCACCAGAATATCCTGTAACTTCCATACACGTTCCAGGAATCTGCGGCAGCCCTTTACGCCATCCTCAGACCAGGTCGCACTCAGATCGAAGGCACCGATGAACATCTCATAGGTACGCAGTGTATCTGCACCGTACTCGTTGATAATATCGTCCGGGTTAATAACATTTCCCAGAGATTTGGACATTTTTACAGAAGGATGCTCTGCCATCTCACCATACTTTTCAACCAGAGCCTTACGGGCAGCCTTTTCATCCCCGTACTCTGCCAACAGCTTCTGCTGATCCTCGGCAGACATGCAGCTGAAGCAATGAGGGTTCTGTCCAAGAATCATGCCGTGTGAGGTACGTTTCTGATAAGGTTCCGGACAGGGAACAATTCCCTGATCATACAGGAATTTGTGCCAGAAACGGGAATACAGCAAATGCAGCGTGGTATGCTCCATACCACCATTGTACCAGTCCACAGGCATCCAGTAATTTAACGCCTCTTTGCTTGCAAGTGCCTCACTGTTGTGAGGATCGGTATATCTTAAGAAATACCAGGAGGAACCAGCCCACTGAGGCATGGTATCTGTCTCACGCTTTGCAGGACCTCCGCAGCAAGGACAAGTGGTATTGACCCAATCAGTCATTGCAGCTAA
>USSP01000132.1 GCA_900557385.1 uncultured Lachnospiraceae bacterium | reverse complement strand
CAGCAAGACATCTTACTTTCTTTGAAATGCTTGGAAACTTTTCTTTCGGTGATTATTTCAAGCATGAAGCAATCGCATGGAGCTGGGAATTCCTGACTCAGATAATCGGTATGGATCCGGATCGTCTTTACCCTTCCATCTATGGTGAGGATGAGGAAGCTTTCGATATCTGGACGAAGGAAATCGGGGTACCGGCTGAGAAGATTACCCGTTTTTACCGTGATCCCGAAACAGGAGAGTGTGATAACTTCTGGGAGCATGGCGCAGGTCCCTGCGGCCCCTGTTCCGAGATTTACTATGACCGTGGAGAGAAATACGGCTGTGGTAAACCTGACTGTAAAGTAGGCTGTGACTGCGACCGTTTCATGGAAGTATGGAATAACGTATTTACCCAGTTTAACGGCGATGGCAAGGGTGGTTATGAAGAACTTGCCAATAAAAACATCGATACCGGTATGGGTCTGGAGCGTCTGGCTGTAGTGGTACAGGATGTGGATTCTGTCTTTGATATTGATACCATGAAAGCAATCCGTGACCATATCTGCGAGATGTCCGGCAAGACTTACGAGACAGACGCCATGGATGATGTTTCCATCCGTCTGATTACGGATCACATTCGTTCTTCAACTTTCCTCATTTCCGATGGTGTTATGCCTTCCAATGAGGGACGCGGCTATGTACTCCGCCGTCTGATTCGTCGTGCAGCACGTCACGGTAAGCTGTTAGGCATCCAGGGAACCTTCCTGGCAGATCTGGCGAAGACCGTTATCAGAGAATCCAAGGACGGTTATCCGGAACTGGAAGAGAAGAAAGAATTTATCTTAAATGTACTGACCCAGGAAGAAAATAAATTCGGCAATACCATTGATCAAGGTCTTTCCATTCTCAACGAGATGGAAGAGAATATGAAGGCAAAGGGTGTTAAGATCCTTTCCGGTGAGGATGCATTCAAACTGTATGATACCTATGGATTCCCTATGGATCTGACGGAAGAGATTCTGGACGAGAAAGGCTTCTCCATTGATGAGGCCGGCTTCCAGGAGTGCATGAAGCAGCAGAAAGAGAAAGCTCGTAAGGCTCGTAAAGTGACCAACTACATGGGTGCGGATGTTACCGTATACGAATCCATTGACCCGGCGATTACCACCGAGTTTGTAGGCTATGACAGCCTGACCCATGATGCTCCGATTCTGGCACTGACCACAGAAAATGATGTGGTACAGGCACTGACCGATGGCGATGTGGGAACCATTATCGTAGGCGAGACACCTTTCTATGCTACCATGGGTGGACAGGTTGGCGATACCGGTGTGATTACCACTGAGCAGGGTGAGTTTGTTGTAGAGGATACCGTGAAACTGGTTGGAAATAAAGTGGGACATATCGGCCGTGTGACCAAGGGTATGTTTACCGTTGGAGATGTGGTTACCTTAAAGGTAGATGAGAATCGCAGAATGGCAACCTGTAAGAACCACAGTGCAACCCACTTATTACAGAAAGCCCTGCGTATTGTTTTGGGAAACCACGTAGAACAGTCCGGTTCTTACAATGATGCAGAGCGTCTCCGCTTCGATTTCATCCATTTCCAGGCAATGACTGCGGAGGAAATTGCAAGGGTTGAGGCCATTGTCAATGAGGAAATCGCAGCGAATCTGCCGGTAGTAACCGAAGTACTTACCATTGAGGAAGCAAAGAAAACCGGAGCGATGGCTCTGTTTGGTGAGAAATACGGTGAGAAGGTTCGTGTCGTTGAGATGGGCGACTTCTCCAAAGAGTTCTGTGGCGGTACCCATGTAAAAAATACCGGAGCTGTCGGAAGCTTTAAGATTATTTCCGAGAACGGTGTAGCGGCAGGCGTACGCCGTATCGAAGCACTGACCGGTGCAGGTGTAACCAAATATTATGCAGAACTGGAAGCGCGTCTGAATGACGCTGCCAAAGTAGTGAAAGCAACTCCTGCTACCTTAGTAGAGAAGTGTGAACACTTAATGGCAGAATTGAAGGCTCTTCAAAGTGAAAATGAATCCTTAAAGAGCAAGGCTGCCAAGGATGCTTTAGGTGATGTTATGAACCAGGTAGTGGATGTTAAGGGCGTAAAGCTTCTGGCAACCAGTGTACCCGGTGTAGATATGAACGGACTCCGTGATCTGGGCGACCAGTTAAAGAACAAACTGGGTGATGGTGTGGTTGTTCTTGCTTCTGAACTGGATGGCAAGGTAAACCTCATTGCCATGGCTACAGACGGTGCGCAGGCAAAGGGTGCCCATGCAGGTAACCTGATCAAAGGAATTGCTGCCCTGGTAGGCGGTGGCGGCGGCGGACGCCCCAACATGGCACAGGCAGGAGGCAAAAACCCTGCCGGCATTGCAAATGCCATTGCAGAAGCAGCCAAGGTTCTGGAGGCTCAGATTAAGTAGGATACCCTTTCAAAATAAAATTAAAAAAGGTATTGACGGATGCGTGGATTATGCTATAATATTTGATGTGCAAAAGGCATATTGTGTCTTTGTACTGTATAGAAAAAACCCGATCAGTCGATTAAAGGCAGGGACTGAAGGGAGGTCAGGTGAAGCATGTCAAACGTAATCGTTAAAGAGAACGAGACTTTAGATAGCGCTTTACGTCGCTTTAAAAGAAGCTGCGCTAAAGCTGGTATCCAGCAGGAGATTCGTAAACGTGAGCATTACGAGAAGCCCAGTGTAAGACGTAAAAAGAAATCTGAAGCTGCTAGAAAAAGAAAATATAACTAAGCAAAACGTGAAAAGAACTGCACAGAATAAGTGCAGTTCTTTTTTTGCAACCAGGGTTGTATTTTCACTCTATATCGGATATAATAAAACTAACCTGAAATGTTCGATAATTCCTATGTTTTTGAACCTACAGTTACTTTAAACGGGATTCCTATATTGCCGTATGGATGTCAGGCCTCCGGAGGGAAACCTCCTAATGCAGTGGAAGACAGAAATACCGGTTGCGGTCGCCCACCTGGCAGAAAATGCTAGGAGTCAAAAAATAGGAACCGGCATTTTGGGGGATACATACAAATGAAAAAGCAGCCCTGAAAACGGGCTGCTTTTGTGTAGAAAGGAACTATTTATGAAAACAATCTTAAAACAGCACTTGAAATGGTTTAGCGTCTGTCTGCTGATTGGTATTTTCCTGATGGGAACCCAGGCTGATGCAGCGCTTCCTCTCAACGAAACTTTTGCAACATCAGCACAGAGCGTTCTGTTGGATAAGCATACGATTTCCTATACGGCGGTCTTGCCGGAAATTCCTGTCAGTGATGACGGTCTGCTTTATCTGTTCGATATGCAGCCCTTTGAATATACGATTGCTCCGGATGCCGTAGCTGCAATTGCGGTGCCTGCAACCTTAAATCCCATTTTTACGGTGGAATATAACAACAGCCGCCTTTATAAGAAACTGGGACTGGCAGTGAAAGTGAATGGACAGAATGTGTTGATTGCTTATCCCCAATACATATCCAACCCGGAACTTCTGGCAACCCATACCCGTGCCAGAAAAGGGAGAAATTTCGTATCGGTACAGGGAAAACAATTTAATAACCTGTTCCTTTCCACCAATATGAATGTGAGTTATCCGGGCCCCTTTTCCACGCTACAGATTTTGAACAACGGAAGTAATCAATCCATAACCAATCCTTACGCGAGAACCGGGATCATGCCGATGGATACCCATCCTGTTATTGCGCCCAATTACTATATGCTCAATGCCTCTGAGCCGGGAGCAATCAATACCCTGACCACGTATTTATCCAAATACGCAGCAGCCTCACCGGCGGAGAATTATATTATCGGAAATGAGGTCAATAACCGTAAGTGGAACTATATGATGTGGACAGACTGGGATCATTATATGCGGGAGTATACCCAGGCCTTTCGCGTCTGCTATAATGCAATCAAGAGCCAGAATGCCAACGCCCGGGTTTTTGTGTGCCTGGATCAGAACTGGGACAGAAGCCGGGCGGCAACTCATGCAGAGTACTACGAGTATATTGACGGAAAGGATTTCCTGGACAAGTTTAACGCACAGATTTCCAGAGAGGGAAATATCGACTGGTGCGTAGCACAACATCCCTATCCGGTACCCCTTACCTATGCGAAATTCTGGGATCTGTCCGGATGCCAGGACGGCAGCTATATGGCAGCCCAGGTGGCAAAAGACAGGATGATTACGTTCCAGAACTTATCCGTACTCACCAATTATCTGCAGCGTCCGGAAATGATCAGCCCTACCGGAGCAGTGCGGCATGTCATCTTAAGTGAGATCGGTATTACCAATGCCCAGGGCGCCGAAGTACAGGCGGCAGCGATGCAGGCATCCTATGTGGCAGCTAAATCCAATCCCTACATTAACGAAATCATTTACTTACTGGCGTATAGTGAGCCAATGATCGATACCCGTTTGTCAGGACAGGCAAAGCTGGTATTCGATAGCTTCGGAACTGCAAAAGAAGCGGAATTAGATGCCTGGGCAAGAGCATATATTGGTATTACCGACTGGTCACAGGTTCTGCGATGACCGAAAAACAGGAGTAAATGTTTGAAAAGAATCAGTAAGAAAAATGCTTCCGGAAATAGCATATACATGAAAATTGCAGTGGTTGTTTTGGGAAGCCTGTTCTTACTGGCAAATCATAATCAGGCATCAAATCGTCAGGTCAGTGCAGAGAACATACCTTTGAAGGAAACTTTAGAGGCAGATTTCACAGAAACAGATGCTGTAGAAAAGAAATCTGCAGAAACAGAAAATACAGTGGATAATATCACTGAAACGAAACCGTTCAAATTCTCCGGGAAAATTCAGATTCATATTCAATCAGATGGCTACCGGGGACTTTTCCATGACCGGTTGATCGTGGGAACCGAGGAACGAAAGGAATATTATCAGGCCGGGGATGGCACAAATGTTGTGTTGTCCCCGGAAGCGTTTCACACGGAGGCATTGACGGTGTATTCCCTGAACAGAAGCTGTGGAAATCCAAGGTATCACGGAACCCTTCATATTACAGACAGGCCGGAAGGACTGCTATTGACCAATGAGGTTGAACTGGAGGATTATCTGCAGGGAGTGTTACCCAGTGAAATGCCGGCGGGCTATCCGGAGGAAGCGTTGAAGGCACAGGCAGTCTGTGCCAGAACCTATGCGCTTTATCAACAGCTGCAAGGGGCGGTTTTAGATGACAGTACCAATTTCCAGGTCTATAACAATGTGGCATCGGATGAACGGTGTACTGCGGCGATTGCAGCCACGGCAGGAGAAGTACTGGCTGATGGAAAAGGAAATCCCGCAGAAATCTATTATTATTCCACTAGTGCATTGGATGAAGCAGAAAGGTCAGAAAACTGGTATCGCTGGGAATATGCCAATGAGCAGATGAGTGCCGTAAACCTGGCGACTCGAATCAATAACTGCCAACCGGGAACAATCAGAGAACCTTCCAAGTGCAAGTTTTACGGCATGGAAATTACCGGTCACCGGGGGGACGGCAGAGCCCAGGAACTGGAGCTTCCTCCCGTTTTCGTGTATGGTTTCGGGGC
>USSP01000131.1 GCA_900557385.1 uncultured Lachnospiraceae bacterium | reverse complement strand
GGATACAACACCGCCTGTAACGAATACATACTTTACTGGCATAGCTTTGATTCCTTTCTATATTAATGGGTGGAAAAACCACGTTTTCTGTAATCACATCTGAGTATTATACAACGCTCAGATGTCAAAAATCTACTATTTTTTATAAAATATTAATAGTTCGAATTTTTATTTCAGAAAGAAAAAGTTGATTTATAAACTCTTACAACTTATAATTATAATTGAATACTTTCACTTGGGCAATACTTCTGAGTAGGGAAGTTGAAAGATGCGTTATAACGGTTATTGCGGCTGTTTGCGTGCAGCATGCACAACCGGGACGCGTGACTATAAAGTTTGCGAAAGGCATGGTTATTATACAATGGACAATAATCAGTTTAACCAGTACAACAACAATTCAGGCGGAAATGGCAATAATAATGGTGGTTCAGGCGGCAATGGTAATGGAAACGGAAGAGATCCTAAGAAACAGAATCTTCTGATTCTTCTGATTGCAGCACTGCTTTCCTTATTATGTATCAGCTATTTCATGAAGGCTTTTACAGGAGCGACAGACACGGAGATATCTTATAATCAGTTTATCTCCATGATTGAAGAAGGGCAGGTAGAGAAGGTTAAGATCGAGTCCAACCAGATTACGATCTATCCTAAGAGTAAACAGACAGTATCCTTATTCTATATGCAGCCTGCCATTACTTACCATACAGGTAAGATTGAGGATGATGATACACTGACACAGCGTCTTCTGGATGCCAATGTAGAAGTAAGCGGTTCTGTTCCTGACGGCTCCGGTATTATTTTATCTATTTTATCCTATATTCTGCCAATCCTGCTGATGTGGGGGCTTTTAAGCCTGCTGCTTCGCAAGATGACAGGTGGTGGCGGAGCTTTCAGCATGGGTAAGAGCAATGCCAAAGTATATGTACAGAAAGAAACAGGAATTACTTTTAAAGATGTAGCAGGTGAGGAAGAAGCCAAGGATTCCCTGAAAGAAATCGTAGATTTCCTGCATAATCCGGGTAAATATTCCAAGATCGGTGCGAAGCTTCCAAAGGGCGCACTGCTCGTAGGACCTCCCGGAACAGGTAAGACTCTGCTTGCAAAGGCAGTAGCAGGTGAGGCACATGTGCCATTCTTCTCCCTTGCAGGTTCTGATTTTATTGAATTATATGTAGGTGTAGGTGCTTCCCGTGTAAGAGATTTGTTTAAGGAAGCAGAGAAGAATGCACCATGTATTATCTTTATTGATGAGATTGATGCGATTGGTCGAAGCCGTGATTCCAAGTACGGCGGCGGTAATGAGGAACGTGAACAGACTCTGAACCAGCTGCTCTCCGAAATGGATGGTTTCGATGGTAAGAAGGGTATTATCGTTCTGGCAGCAACGAACAGACCGGAGATACTGGATAAGGCGCTGCTTCGTCCGGGACGTTTTGACAGAAGAGTTATCGTGGATAAACCAGACTTAAAGGGTCGTGTGGACATCCTGAAAGTACATGCAAAAGACGTACTGATGGATGAGACTGTAGATCTGGATGCCATTGCATTGGCTACCAGCGGTGCAGTAGGTTCTGACCTTGCCAATATGATCAATGAAGCTGCCATTAACGCAGTCAAGGAAGGCAGGGAATTTGTCAGCCAGAAGGACTTATTCAATGCAGTAGAAGTCGTTTTGGTAGGTAAAGAGAAGAAAGACCGTATCATGAGCAAGGAAGAGCGTAAGATTGTATCCTATCATGAAGTAGGGCATGCGCTGATCAGTGCTTTGCAGAAGAATTCTGAACCGGTGCAGAAGATTACCATTGTTCCAAGAACCATGGGAGCACTTGGTTATGTCATGCATGTACCGGAAGATGAGAAATATCTGAATACACAGGCAGAGTTACATGATATGATTGTAGGACTCCTTGGCGGACGTGCCGCAGAAGAGATTGTATTTGATACAGTAACCACAGGCGCTTCCAATGATATCGAGAAGGCAACCAGCATAGCCCGTTCCATGGTAACTCGCTATGGTATGAGCAAGAAGTTTGGACTGATCGGACTGGAATCCGTGGAAAGCCGCTATCTGGACGGGCATACGGTGATGAACTGTTCCGATGAAACAGCTACCCTCATTGATGAGGAAGTGATGAAGATTCTCAAGGACAGTTATAAGCAGGCGAAGAAGCTGCTAAAGGAGAACCGTGATCTGTTGGATAAACTGGCCGAATATCTTATCGAGAAAGAAACCATCACCGGCAAGGAATTCATGAAGATTTACCGCAAGGAGAAAGGAATTCCCGAGCCGAAAGAGGATGAAAGCCAGAAAGATAACTGGGCAACGGTGAAAAAGACCGAAGATCCGAAACCGATGATTACTTCTCCCCGTCCCACAGTGCTGGAGGATAACCGGGAGAAAGAAAAGGCAGCAAAAGAAGCGGATCAGCTGTGGAAGACGCCGAAAGATGCGGGAACCACCCAGATTGGCAATATAAAAGTAAGTCCCGGAATCATCAAGGATCATCCGGAGCATCCTATGAAAGAGGAAGCTGAGATACAGGCGAAGCAGGACGCGGAGCGGGAAGCACAGCACAGCAGTCCCAAGGAACCGACGGTGGGAGTCTTTTCCCAGGTGAAACTTCCGGAGATGGGTAAAACGGAAGAGAAGCCGGAGAAAGAGACAGAGAAAGAGACAGAGAAGGAGCAGGCTTCTGAGAACATTTCTTCAACAAAGAGTGGGGACGATAAGGAAGAATGAACTATCTGATTTTGACATGTAATACAGGCGGCGGACACAATTCCGCAGCCTATGCCATGCAGGAATACATTACCAGCCAGGGTGACAATGCTGTCACCCTGGATTTCCTGAAATTGAAAAGCGAAAGAGCCTCCCGGATTATAGGGGGGCTTTATATCAATATGGCGAAAAACACACCGAGACTGTTTGGTTTTGGCTATAAGCTGGGGGCTGCCATCAGCTCTCCCAAACGGAAAAGTCCGGTGTATTTTGCGTGTAAAGGGATGGGGAAACGGTTGAAAGCCTATCTGGCGGAGCATCCCACGGACATGATTATTACCACCCATTTATATCCGGCAGAAACCTTTGCCTATATGCGGAAAAAAGGAATGCTGCCTCAGAAAACCGTGGCAATCTGTACAGACTATACCTGTATCCCTTTCTGGGAAGAAACGAATTGTGATTACTACATTCTGCCCCATGAGGACTTGCGGGAGGAATATGCCACCCACGGCGTTCCCAAGGCAAAATTGATTTCTTTGGGAATTCCGGTGAAACAGGATTTCACCCGACACCGGGATAAGGCACATATCCGGGAAAAACTCCATCTTCCCGTGGAAAGCCCCCTGTTTCTGGTGATGAGTGGAAGCATGGGCGCCGGGAAGCTTCTGGTGTTTGCCATGCACCTGGCGATCAAGTGCAAGCACGGTGAGCACATCGTGATTATCTGCGGAACCAATGACAGGATTCGCAAGCTTTTGAAAAAAGAATTCCGCTGGAGCCGCTATGTGCATCTGGTGGGATTTACGGAACATGTATCAGATTATATGGACGCCTGTGATGTACTGTTTACCAAGCCTGGTGGAATCACCTCCACGGAAGGTCTGGTGAAAGGGATTCCTATGGTACACACCGCACCGATTCCCGGCTGCGAAACACGAAACAGGGAGTTTTTTGTGGAGCGGGGTATGAGTGTGGCTGGAGACAGTATTAAGGAACAGGTGGAAAAGGGTTTTGAATTGCTCCACAGTGCAGAAGCGCGGAAAGTGATGCAGAAGGCACAGGCAGCAAATCGACACGAAAATTCTGCAAAAGAAATTTATGCATTTACGAAAAGTCTGTAGTAGTAGGACAGACGATTATGAGGAGAGAGCGGGGAAATGAATCATTTAATGTGGCGTTATGCGTTCTGGACGATAGCAGGCTACTTGTCCGGGAGCGTTCTTTACGCTTATTTTTTGCCGAAATGGATCAAGCATGTGGATGTGACAGCGCTTAGTGATGATGGAAATCCCGGCACAGCCAATGCTTTTAAGTTTGGAGGAATCCCGCTGGGAATTGTGGTGGTGCTTTGCGAACTGATGAAAGGCTGCATCCCGGTGTATCTGGCGGCACACCGGCTGGGAGTGGAAAACTGGATGTTTTCTCTGTGCATGATTGCCCCCATTATCGGTCATGCCCATTCCCTGTTTGTTCCGGGGAAGGGCGGCAAGGCAATTGCGGTATCCTTTGGGGTGTTGATTGGACTGTATCCCATCGTTGAGCCTCTGGAAATTTTGATTTTCTTCTACTTATTTTACTCGCTGGTGGTGGTGATCAATCCCCATCTGTTTCGCTCCATGGTTACCTTCATCTGTTATAGTATCGGCTGCGTGCTGACAGTACATAATTCTATTATTGTATTGGGATGTCTGATGATGGAGGTGATTGTGATTGCGGAACATCTGCGCAAATATGAAGGAGAGATATTTTCTGTGTGTCTGCTTCCCCTGCTTAAAAGAGAAAGAACCGAAGGGGAACAGGAAGAATTGGAACAGGAGTCCTAATGTTTAATTTTGAAGAAGAATTGAAAAAACTCCCGAAAAATCCGGGCGTTTATATCATGCATGATGCCAACGATTCCATTATTTATGTGGGAAAAGCAGTGAATCTTCATAACCGGGTACGCTCCTATTTCCGCAAAATCGTGGGACGCGGTCCCCAGATTGACAAAATGGTAGAGCAGATTGCACGGTTTGAATATATTGTGACCGATTCCGAACTGGAAGCATTGGTGTTGGAAAATAACCTGATTAAGGAGCATTGTCCCAAGTACAACACGATGCTGAAAGATGACAAGACCTATCCTTATATCAAGGTGACTCTTGGGGAAGACTACCCAAGAGTCCTTTTTTCCAGACAGATGAAAAAGGATAAGTCCAAATATTTCGGCCCCTACACCTCGGCAGCAGCGGTGAAGGATACCATTGAACTGCTGAACCGGCTGTATTGTCTCCGCACCTGTAATCGGGTGCTGCCCAGAGATATCGGATTGGACAGACCCTGCCTGAATTACCATATCAAACAATGTCTCGCCCCCTGTCAGGGCTACATTTCAAAAGAGGATTACCGGGCAAGGGTCAACCAGGCGATGGATTTTCTCAATGGAAATTATGCACCACTGCTCAATGATTTGCAGGAAAAAATGATGCAGGCATCGGAAAATATGGAATTTGAAAGGGCGGCGGCACTGCGGGATAAAATTGCCGCGATTAAAAGCGTTGCGGAAAAGCAGAAAATTTCCAACACCGGTCTGGGAGATGCGGATGTCATCGGCTTTGTGCGTGCGTATGAGGAATGTCTGGTGCAGGTGTTCTTTATCCGTGGCGGCAAAATGACAGGACGGGAGAATTTCACCCTGACCGCCTTTGCAGAGCAGAGCCGCGCGGAGATTCTGACGGCATTTGTTAAGCAGTTTTACAGCGGTACCGCCTATATCCCGAAGGAAATCATTTTGCAGGAAGGGCTTGTGGCAGAGGAAAGCGACCTGAT
The DNA here is from genome assembly GCA_900557385.1 of uncultured Lachnospiraceae bacterium. Lineage (GTDB taxonomy): Bacteria > Bacillota > Clostridia > Lachnospirales > Lachnospiraceae > UMGS2037. The sequence goes on along the minus strand of USSP01000131.1, from coordinate 37 downwards.
TGCGGAATACCTTTCCGAGAAACGGGGTAGCCGCGTT
>USSP01000130.1 GCA_900557385.1 uncultured Lachnospiraceae bacterium | reverse complement strand
TTAAATCTTGAATTTACCCGGGAACAGCTGGCAGAGAATGGTTTGGTAAGCATTCCTATGGGTCAGTATGGAATTGAACAGAATGAATTTAAAATTTATCAAATCAGCAGACAATAGAATAAAGAGGATGACCGTGAAGAATCTGATTGTATTTCTTCTGGCTGTGAGTACCTTTTTGGCATGTCTTCTGGTCTGGCCTGTGGGAGCCATGAAAGACACCGCAGTGAACAGTAGTGGGGCAGAGACAAACCAGCGTACAGGCACCATTACGGAAGAAGTGACGGTATCACAGACCTTTATTCCGCAGTATGGCTACATTCGCAGCATCGGTATTTTATTGGACCGTGATAACGATAATAGCTATATAGGGGACTTTTTCCTTGAAATTATCGATAGTGCAGGAAACCGTCAGCGACAAGTTTATTCTAAAATATACAAAATGAATGACATGTCAAAGGGCTATCAGGAACTTCCGGTAAATTTGAAAGTGATAGCAGGTATGCCATATATTATGCAAATATCCACAGCACGCACACAGGAACAGCCCATTCGTCTGGTTTATCGTACCAGAAGCAATGCCGGTCCGGTGGAGAATCAACTGCTGTACTATAGTGGAAATGAAATCCCTGATGCTTCTCTTGCCTGCTCCTATACCTATGGAACACCTATGGGGAAAAGACAGATCCTTGTATACGATTTGTTTTTTGTAACATTGTTTTTGGCAGCAGTTGCGTTGCTGAATCGTCTGACTGGTAAATATCCGGAACTTTGTAAGAAATGTAATGCATCGGTGTTGTTGCGCTGCATAGCTACCATGCTACTGGGATGGATTTGGATCTTTTCGGTATATTATCTCTTTATTCGGAAAGCCTTTGGAGGAAACCGGTGGGATTTTACAGTTTACGGAATTGCAGTCATTTTTTCTGCAGTTTTGGGACTGTATATCCTACGGCATATACGACTGCCGGAAAGAACGGTGTGGTCAGTACAGAAACTGCCGGAAATCATACGGGTGATTGCCTTTGCCGTTTACTTTTCCCTTTATGCACCTTATTTTAATTCCGGTTCCAATTATGGGCATTACCTGAACGGCAGCTATATGAGTATTGCCTTTGCAATCGTTTTACTAAGCCTTTTTACTGTACAGCAGCTATGCAGTCGGAAAACGCTGGTGCTTTCCGTGTTGTATTGGTGCGCCTGTGGTGCTGATTTCCTCTATCGGGTTCATGAACTTCAGTCAGAACAACGGATTCTGCGTATTTGGGAATACCTGGGAGGCTGGCTTTGGGCAATTGTCATTCTTCTTACTGTTTGTAACCTGTGTAAAAAGCAACGGAACCGAATGGTGCTTCCCTATGCGGCTGTCATTACAGCTTTTTTCGCATTGACCTGGATATTCCGCTATGGGAAATATTGGCCGATTTATATGACAGTCGGTTTCGGACTGCTTTACTTACAAAAGCAGAATCAGGGACAGACACTCCGCTTACTGCACAATTTTTGTCAGGGAGCCGTCCTTTCCTTCTGGTATGAAGTGTTTTTCTGTCTGTTGCATCGACCGTATCACCATTATGTATACAGCAGATACCCCATGCAGTTTTCCTCCGTTGCCCTGACAGGACTGTATCTGTTTTTTGTTTTAGTGGCGGTACTTTTGCTGACGATAGAAAATTATCGTATCAAGTCTGCATTGAAGGATATGTGGTTCTGGTATCTGACACTGGGTACGGTATTATCCTATCTGTTTTTGAGTGTTTCCAGAACGGCATTATTAGGAACCGGAGTGGTTACTTTTACGTTGCTGCTCTTGCTTTGTGGAATCTGGTTTCGAAAAAGAATCCGAAGGATTGCAGTGGCAATGGGAAGTATTCTACTGAGTTTTTGCCTGATGCTTCCTGTGGTTTACACCTTGACCCGGTGCATTCCGGCAGTGGTGGACGATCCTGTCCTGTACCCCTATGAGGAATTTGAAGACCGCATCTATCAAGGGGAGGAGAAGGATTCCAACCGCTATATGAATGTACAGACCATGTTGGAACTGGTGACAGGAAGAATCTCTGTTATGGTGGGAGGAAATACCGGAACAGAGCAGGAGCAGACCAAAGGAACAGAAAACGATATTTCTGTGGAACAGCAGAATGCATCGGGAGGGAATGAATCAGCTGGGGAGGCTACCAACGGAAGGATGGATATTTTCCGGCTGTATCTGGAACGACTGAATTGGACAGGTCATGACAGCATGGTAATTACCGTAGACGACACCATTTATGCGCATGCACATAATACGTTCCTTCAGGTATTTTACGATCATGGAATCCTTTGCGGAATCCTGTTCCTATGCCTGGGAATCTTTACATTGATACGGAGTATTTTATATATCTTACGGAATCAAAGCCAGGGAATTATGACTGCGGCTCCCCTGCTTTTCTTGCTGGGATTTGCAACAGCCGGTCTGGCAGAGTGGGTATTTCAGCCTGTGATTCCCCTGGGCTTCGGGGTACTATTTATGATATATCCCTTGCTTTCCCCTATCACGAAACAAAGTCAGGAATAAAATATGTTGAATTTTCAAAAACGAGTAATGAATACCAAGTTAATGACCAGACGCAGTTTTCTGATTGCCTACGATATCATGGCAGTCTGCTTGTCTTGCATTGCGCCCCTGTGGATCCGCTACGAGTTTCACTACAATGAGATCCCATCCTACTTTATTAATTCCGTCTGGCACATGATGCCCTTCAGTGTCATTCTGACACTGGCGGCATTCTGGATCCTCCGGTTATACCATAGCCTGTGGGCTTATGCCGGTGTGACGGAGATGCAGAATATCGTGGTGGCATGCTTTGTCAGTGCAGCCTTGCAGGGAGTAGGACTTGCCATCCTCCGGGATCCGGTTCCCAGAAGCTATTATTTCATTTATGCTTTCGTCCTGATGGCGTTTACCATGCTCAGTCGTTTCTCCTATCGTTTCGCCAGAGAGACCCGGCACCGCATGTACAATAAAAAACGAAATGTGATTTCCGTCATGATTGTGGGAGCGGGAGATGCAGGAAACACCCTGATCAAGGAAATTAATTCCAGCTACCATTCCACCATGATCATTAAATGCATCATTGATGATGATCCCAATAAATGGGGACGCTATGTACAGGGAATCAAAATTGTAGGTGGCAGAGATAAAATCGTGGAGAATGCAAGACTCCACAGCATTGATGAAATCATTATCGCCATGCCCTCTGCTCCCCGTCATACCATCAAGGGACTGATTGAAGTCTGCCAGGAAACAAACTGCAAGCTCCGTACTCTGCCCGGTATTTACCAGCTGGTAAACGGAGAGGTGGATGTAAGCAAAATCCGGGATGTGGATGTGGAAGATCTGTTGGGGCGTGACCCCATTACCATCAATCTGGATAAGATCATGGGCTATGTCCAGGGTAAAACGGTACTGGTTACCGGAGGCGGTGGCTCCATCGGAAGCGAACTTTGCCGGCAGATTGCCACCCATCATCCGAAACAGCTCATTATTGTAGATATTTATGAAAATAACGCCTATGAGATTCAACAGGAGTTACTGCTGCGCCATTCCGATCTGGATCTGGTAGTGCTCATTGCGTCTGTCCGGAATACCAGACGCATAAACTGGATCTTTGATCATTACAAGCCGGATATCGTCTACCATGCGGCAGCCCACAAGCATGTGCCCCTCATGGAGAAAAGCCCCAATGAGGCGATTAAAAATAACGTGTTCGGCACCTGGAAGGTTGCCTCTGCCGCAGCAAACAGCGGTGTGCAGACCTTTGTTATGATTTCTACAGATAAAGCGGTAAATCCCACCAACATCATGGGAGCCTCCAAACGAATCTGCGAAATGATCATCCAGACCTTTGACCGCCATTACGATACCAAGTTTGTGGCCGTGCGCTTTGGAAATGTACTGGGCAGCAACGGATCCGTCATTCCCTTATTCCGGAAACAGATTCTGGCAGGGGGACCGGTGACCGTAACCCATCCGGACATCATCCGGTATTTTATGACCATTCCGGAAGCAGTGTCCCTGGTATTGGAGGCGGGTGCCTATGCCAACGGCGGGGAAATCTTCGTCCTGGATATGGGGGAACCTGTGAAAATCCTGGATCTGGCGAAAAACCTCATCCGATTGTCCGGCTATAAGGTGGACGAGGATATTAAGATTGAATTTACCGGTCTGCGTCCCGGTGAAAAGCTCTATGAGGAAATGCTCATGGATGAAGAAGGACTGCAGGATACCGCCAATAAGATGATCCACATCGGTAAACCCATTGAATTTGATGAGATGAATTTTTTCGCACAGCTTCATGCCTTAAAGGAAGCTGCCAATAATGAAGAGGAGGATGTACGGCAGCGGGTACAGGAAATTGTGCCTACCTACAATCCTCAGGGAGAAAAATAATATGTTCAATAAGGACAAAACCTGGGAGAAATTCCCGGAAAAGGTGTGGCTGTCCAGTCCCACCATGTATGAAACAAGCATGCAGTATGCCATGGAGGCATACCGGACAAACTGGATGTCTACCGTTGGTGCCAATATCAACGAACTGGAGCGGAGAGTCTGCGAAAAGGTAGGCTGTGGCTATGCCGTAGCACTTTCTGCAGGTACGGCAGCCCTGCATCTGGCAGTGAAAATTGCCGGGGAAAAGTTATATGGCAAGACCGAGATGGGAAAGGGCGCCTTAGCCGGTCACCGGGTGTTCTGCTCCGATATGACCTTTGACGCTACCGTGAACCCTGTGGTTTACGAGGGAGGAATCCCCGTCTTTCTTGATACGGAATATGACACCTGGAACATGGATCCGGAAGCACTGGAGCAGGCGTTTAAAACCTATCCGGAGGTGAAGCTGATCGTGATTGCCCATCTTTACGGAACCCCGGGCAAGGTGGATGAAATCCGGGCAATTGCCCAAGCCCATGGCGCACTGATCGTGGAGGATGCGGCAGAATCCCTGGGAGCCACCTATAAAGGTGTGCAGACCGGAAACTTCGGAGAATATAACTGCATTTCCTTTAACGGAAATAAGATCATCACCGGCTCTTCAGGCGGGATGTTTCTTACCGATGATAAGGAAGCAGCAGACAAAATCCGCAAATGGTCTACCCAGTCCAGAGAAGCGGCAGCCTGGTACCAGCATGAGGAGCTGGGTTATAATTACCGCATGTCCAACGTGATTGCCGGTATCGTCCGGGATCAGATGGATTATCTGGAGAAGCATATCGCACAGAAAAAAGCCATTTATGAAAGGTATCGGGAGGGCTTTAAAGACCTCCCGGTTCAGATGAATCCCTTTGATGCAGCCAATAGTGAGCCCAATTTCTGGTTAAGCTGTCTGTTAATCGAGCCGGAAGCTATGTGCAGACAGGTGCGGGGAGAGCAGGAGGCACTTTATCTCCCGGAGCATGGGAAAAGCTGCCCTACGGAAATTCTGGAAGCCATAGCCTCCATCAATGCAGAGGGAAGACCGATTTGGAAGCCCATGCACATGCAGCCCATTTACCGGATGAATCCTTTCTTTACCCGGGAAGGAAACGGCAGGGCAAAGACCAATGCTTATATCAGCGGGGAAGCCTGTGATGAC
>USSP01000129.1 GCA_900557385.1 uncultured Lachnospiraceae bacterium | reverse complement strand
CAGGGTATAGTGTCCTCTAGTGGGCACATCCAGACAGCCGATAATATTCATCAGCGTGGATTTGCCGGAGCCGGAAGGTCCCAGAACCGCCAGGAACTCCCCGGCTTCCACCGTAAGGTCAATTCCCTTTAAGACCTGTGACACTTCACCTGCAACATTGTATTCTTTCACGATGCCCTGCATGGAAAGAATGATGTTTCTTGTTTCTTCCATTTCTTCCATGCCTTTCTTATTCCTGTGGAGCACCATCAGGTGCTCCATGGCCACCACCTTGCGGTTGACCCATTTCCATATCATAGCCGTACATCATACCCATATTCAGTTTGACCTCCTGCATGACGGTCTCACCCTCACTTAAGCCTTCCGTGACCTGAACCATACTGGTATCGGAAAGTCCCAGTTTGACATCTCTGCGTTCCTTTTCGCCCTTGGCATTCTTCACATAGACATAAGCAGTATGATCTGTATCATAATTTACTGTATCAAGGGGAATACAGATTGCCTCCGGTGCGGATGCTTTCGTCAGCTTCACCTCTGCGCTGAAGCCGGTGCGCACCTCCTCATCCGCAGGGAATTGCACGGTGGCATTCACATAAACAGCATTATTGCTTTTGACTGCCGTTTTGGATATTTCTGTTATTTTTCCTTCATAAGTATGATCCAATGCATTAATGTACACTGACACAGGATCTCCGATATGTACATTGCCGATATTCTGTTCATCAATCTTTACTGCCACCTGCATGGTGGTAAAGTCCTGGATTTCCGCCACAGCCACACTTCCTGCCGCAGCATAATCCCCTTCTTTCAAATTCAATGTCGTAACGACTCCGTCAATGGGTGCATAAATCATATAATCGTCCAAAGATTCTTTCAAATGCGCCAATTCGATTTCCGAAGTCTCTGTAGAAGATAATGCCTGTGCTTTCTCCACATTATTTTCGTAATTTTCTTCCGTCTGGGATGTACTCAACAGGCTCGCTTCATAATCCCGTTCTGCATTGGCAAGTGCCTGTTCTGCCTGGGTAAAAGCATCATAGTAATCTTCAATCTGCTGTTCGGCCTGTTCCTTAGCCAGTCTCAGGTTCTCCTGGGCATTGGCAAGTGCTATCTGGGAACTGGCAAAGGCCTCATCGGACAGCATGCCGTCGTCATGCTGCTTGGATGCACTGTTGTAGGACGCCTGCTGGGATGCCAACTGCTGTTTGGCTGATACCACACTGGTATTCTTCCCGCCATCGTAATCCGCTTTTGCGGTATTATACTTGTCTGCAGCATCCTGATAATTCTGCTGTGCACTGATCAAAGCCTTTTGTGCAGAAACCAGGGTATTGTTTAATCCCTGACTCTGGGCTTCCTGATACTGGTCCAAAGCATTCTGTGTGTCCTTGATATTGTAATAGTTGGAGGTATTGGTTGCTTTCAACGCTGCTTCCTTCAGTCGAATGTTGTATTCCACATTGGAGGAATCCAGTACCGCAATGACATCTCCGGCTTTTACCTCGTCACCTTCCTCTACTTTTAATTCCGTCACTTTGGCAGCAGCATCTGCATACACATTGGCTGTATTGGCAGATTCCACATTTCCGCTAAACTCCAGATAGGAACTCATATCCTTCACCTGTACCGGTACTTCTGTATATTGTCCGGCACTGCTCTTTCCATTGCTGCATGCCCAGAAAATGCCTCCGGCCACACAGAGCAGAACCACCAAAACTACGATTTTTTTCTTCTTGTTCTTCACCTTATCGATTCCTTTCTCCTCTACAACTAAGCTGTCTACAAACGTTTTTTAAACGTTTTTTATTATAATGAAGGGATTTCAACATTTCCAGTGCCTTTGCGAGTTTTTATAAAAAGTTTAGAGATGGGATATAGGATTTTTATTGGATAGGAATTTCCTAATCAAATATTTTTTATGTAATGGAAACGAAGTTTCCTATTACATAAAAAAACTCCCGCATCTAAATACGGGAGTCTTAAGAGCAGATAGCGGGAATCGAACCCGTCTCTCCAGCTTGGGAAGCTAGCGTTCTACCGATGAACTATATCTGCAAAAACTGAAGTTATTATAACACTTGGAAAGGGAAAAGTAAAGCCCTACACCAACTTCACGGTATCCCAAAGAGCCTTCTGGGTGACATACTGTTCATTCAGCCAGTCTGCCGCCTGTTCCACTCCGGCAGGGCTGAATTCAAATTCTTTGCGCTGTTTTAGTTCCTGTGGGGTTTTTGCAAAACCATAAGGTCCCGGCCAGATGGTAACACCCAGCACATCCTCTCCGTTTTCATTGGCTTCTTTGCGCAGCATATAGCGCATGCCTTGCATGGAACCTGTCATATCTTCCTTTTTGATGTAATTAAAATGATGAAAAGACTCCTTCTCAATCATGGTTTTCCTGTTCTCCATTCTCATGCATGTAACGAAGAAACGCTGCATCACATTCCGGGCAGCTTTTCCGCAGAGAGATGATTCTTCCCTCCTGGTTTAAAAAGCAGTGACTGCTCTCGCCCAATGTACACACCTGTCCCGTTGTCTCATTAATCATCCGGTAATTCACGGTCAGCTTGATACCGTTATACTGCTTGATGTCCACCTCAATGCGTACCGTGTCGTCGAAATGTACCATATTTTTATACTCGCACTGCACCGATAAAACCGGTGAGATGATGCCAAGCTCTTCCATTCTGCGGTAGCTGAAGCCCATTTCCTCCATCATGGCAATACGCGCTTCTTCCATCCATCGGATATAGTTGGAATGATGAATAATCCCCATCTGGTCTGTCTCGTAGTATTTCGCCTGGTGTCTATACTGTGTCATTCCTCTCCTCCGTAAAAGCCCTTTCCGATAATCTCACTGCTCTTGGTAATCATAATAAAGGCTGTGGGCTCCGTCCTATGAATAAAACGCTGTAACTGCACCGCCTGCTTTCTATCCAGAGCAGATAGTACGATGGTTTCATCCTCATGGCTGTAGGCTCCCTGACCATGATAGATGGTGGCTGTCCGGTGCAGACTGTTTTTAATATAATCGCAAATCGGTTCCGGATTGCGGCAGATAATTGTAAAGTATTTGCAAAGCTTCATCTGTTCGATGGATTTGTCAATAACCATGGTTTTGGCCAACAGTCCACATACGGAATACAGACCGGTCTTGACATCATAAATCAGGAATGATGCGATCACAATCACTGCATCAATCACCAGAAGCGCTGTCGCTATATTTAAAGTAGTATGCCTTTTCAAAATCATCGCCAGAATGTCCGTACCACCGCCGGATGCGTTTTCAAAGAAAAACAGTGCCGCTGCAAAAGCAGGAAGCACAATGGCATACACCAGTTCCAGCATGGTCTGATCCGTCAACGGCGCAGATAAAGGAACTACTTTTTCAAAAATATTCAAAAGCACGGAAGACAGCACTGTCACATAAGCAGTCTTCATACCAAAGCCTTTTCCCAGGCAGGCAAAGCCCAGAATCAGCAATGCCATATTAATAATCAGGTTAATCTGCGATGCCGACATAGGAAGCAGTTCCTCCAAAAGCACTGCCATACCTGATACCCCGCCAAAAGAAAAATGATTGGTGAATTTAAACACATATACACCAATATCCATCAAAATTGCGGCAAACGTAATCACCACATATTCCCGTATCACGGAACACGCCGATTGTTTCTGAGTCATAACGGATACCCCATTCTGTTTTCTGCGGAACTTTGTAACCCGCTGCTTTTATTATAGCAAATATGCTTTTCCTCTGCCATAGTCCATTCAAATTATCCGCGGAGATATGCTGGCAGTCTATGGTGACTTTCCCAGTTTTCCTGCTCCGTCTGTGCCTGCACTTTCAAGGTGTAAGAAACCTCGGTTTCTGCCGTGTCGATACAGATCTGATAATACCCGTTTTCCTTTGTAATACTGTAGATTGCCTGCCCTTCCAGCATTTCAAACAGCTTTCCCCATTCCTCTCTCTGAATGGGCTTATCGGGAATTTCCTCCCGGATGGTATCGTCCAGATTATAAATCCGGTAGCCATCTTTCTGTACTTCCATTTCCTGCATATCTTTGAACCGTATCAGCAATTCATCCGTTCCCATTCTCTCCACATCCGTATTCTGGCTGTTGGAAGTAGGAATGATCACATCTGTACACCGGATATCCAGCTGGTTCTCTTTTCCTGTAATTTCAATGATGGTAGATTCCGAAAAATCAAAGTTTGCAATCTCATCGTGGGTACTATATGCCATACGTTTATCTCCTTCGCCTTAACAATGCTTTACTATTCTAACATTGAAAAACAGGGAATGCAATTCCCTCAAGGACGAAAGGTAAGCTTGTGTCCGTCACAGGTAATCACAATACTTCCCTGTTCATCTGTGCGATAAATCACAACACCTGCATCCCTTAAATTCTTCAAAGTTTCCTCTGACGGATGTCCATAGGAATTATCCTTGCCGCAGCTGATGACAGCATAGTCCGGCTTTACTGCATCCAGAAACGCCCTGGAGGTAGAAGAACTGCTTCCGTGGTGCCCTACTTTCAGCACCTTTGCCTGCAAAGGTAATCCATTCTGCATCATATCTGTTTCCGATTCACTCTCTGCATCGCCCACAAAAAGGAAGGTATTATCCCCATGTTCTACGCGAATTCCAATGGAATCATTATTTACTTCGGTATAATTTCTGTTTGGCGCTATGATTGTAAACGTTGCATCTCCCAGGGGATATGTATCGCCCACCTCAGGAATCGTAACGGAATATTCCTTATATTTCATGGCATCAAGTACATCCCGATATGTATTGGTATCATTGGATACATCCGGCATGAAAATGGTTCCACAGTCAAACTTGGTAATGATTACATCCAATCCACCGATATGATCCGCATCGGGATGCGTACCCACCACATAATCCAGACTTGTAATTCCCTGCTTCTGTAAATAAAGCTGAACCGTCGTGCCTTTATTATTATTTCCGGCATCAATCAGCATCGTCTGTTCTCCGCAAACCAGCAGAGTACAATCTCCCTGTCCTACATCTATATAATGAACCTGCAGTTCTTGTAGTTCTTTCTTGTCTTCCGGCAAATGATCCGTACTCTCGTCCCGGCTGATTTTCTCCGTTTCTTTCGATTCCGCCGTTTCCGGTATCTCCATCTTGCTCATTTCCATGTTGAATGCCCATAGAACAAGCAATGTGATAGCAACCGCTAACATTTTCTTCTGTTTTCTCATGTCCTTACCCCTGGATGTCTATTTTTTCACAGAAAAAGGCAAATGACCGCATTGAAACTGCAATCATTTGCCCATACTTTCCTGCCTGATAGCAAACTATAACTGGAACTTCTTGATTAATTCGTCCAGTGTTACCGACTGCGCAGATAACTCTTCACTGGTAGCAGAAGATTCCTCTGCCGTAGCCGAATTCGACTGTACGACTTCTGAAATCTGGTTCATTCCTGCCTCTGCCTTCTCCATGGAAGAAGCCTGCTCTGCGGAATTGAGACTACTCTGCTTTGCAGTCTCAGCAATTACATTGATTCCCTGTACCACTTCATCAATGGACGCTGCCACATGTCCGGCTGCATTATTGCCTTCTTCAATCTCACTCAAAGC
>USSP01000128.1 GCA_900557385.1 uncultured Lachnospiraceae bacterium | reverse complement strand
TCATGTTTTTATCACAAAGAACGGGAAAGTAGTGGCAAAACTGACAAATCCACATCAGGACAGAGTAGAGGTGGCCAAATCCTTGTTCGGAGTCTTGCCCAAGGACGCAAACCTGAACGAAGCAAAGAGTTCCATGGGCAAGGGAGAAGCATAACAAAAGATTTTGCCCGTAATTCATTTCTGGAGCCGGGCAAAATCTTGTAAACCTTTATTTTTTGCCCTCACGGTTTACATAACGCAAAGAAAAGCTATCAACTTTTCCATAAATCATGTCGTGCGTGGGCAAAAATGTAAGATTATTTGCTATATGCCCATTGAAAGGGAGTACTCCGTTCAACTGCATATATCCTATCGTTATTCTATAGTTTTCCTATAATCTTCCCACAAAATTCTCCACCAGCTTTGCACAGCGGATAGCAGCATTACGCTCGAAGGAAGGGTAATCTTCTTCAGCAGAGTCATCGGCTTTGTCAGAAATTGCCCGGAGAATGACGAAGGGAATCTGATTCAGAAATGCCACATGGGCGATGGAGCAGCCCTCCATCTCCGTGCATGCGCCATCAAAGTTTTCAGCAATTTTATTTTTCACCTCGCGGCTGGCGATAAACTGGTCACCACTGACCACACGCCCGGAATAAACACCGATTTCCGGGTTCACTTCCTTGCAGGAAGCAATTGCCTTCTCCTGCATCTCTTTATCTGCCTCGAAGAAACGTACACCCAGCTGAGGTACTTCCCCCAGAGCGTAGCCAAAGATGGTAGCGTCCACATCGTGATAGCAGGCATCGGTGGACACTACGATGTCGCCGATATTGATTTCTGCTTTCAGGGAACCGGCAACACCGGTATTGATGATATGGGTTACCTGAAAATCGTCACAGAGAATCTGGGCACAGATAGCCGCATTGACCTTCCCCACACCACTGCGGACGATAACCACGGGAGTGCCGTTCAAAGTTCCGGCACAGAATTCCATATTTGCTTTTTTTATAGTCTGTTCCAGTACCATCTTGCCCTTGAGGGTGTCAACCTCCAGCTCCATGGCACCGATAATTCCAATTTTATTCATGAAGAAATCCTTTCTGTCTTTTGCTTAACGATTCAGAGCCATGCGGAATCGTTACATTTTTTAATTAGGATAAATTAGATGGTTTTCGGTAATATCCAACAGGGTATGTTCCAGATATTTCTTTGCCAGGTATTTTGCCATACCCAGATTCATATCCAGATAGTTGCCACAGTCCTTGGGAGAGGCACCGGGTACTTCGCCCTCGAAATCCTTGATAAAGGTGTACATCTCCACCATGAGAGGCACAATATCCTTTGATTCGTAATCTCCGGCAAGCAGCAGATAGAAACCGGTACGGCAGCCCATGGGACCGAAGTAAACGGTTTTATCCTTGTATACAGGATGGTTACGCAGGAAGGTTGCCCCCAGATGCTCAATGGTGTGTACCTCAGCAGTATTCATTACCGGTTCATCGTTGGGGGAAGTCATCCGCAAATCGAAGGTGGTAATGATCTGGTCACCCACATGGTCTTTACGGGAAACGTAGACGCCTGGCTCTAATTTAATATGGTCGATGGTAAAACTAGCGATTTTTTCCATAACTTTGCTCCATTTCTGCAGATACATTCTGTACCTGCGAATACATTTTCTGTAGTCTACTATAACAAATTTCTATCGGGTCGTCCATCCTCAGAACATTACTCAGAACATTACTGGAATGCGTCACGAGTGAGCAATATCGAAGCGGGAAGTAAGAAAGAAAACAAGTGAATAAAAAAATTTGACATGGAAATGATAATAAAATATAATATAAGTACAAAAAAACGTACGATTTATGGGACGCAAAGGAGGATTCTATATGTTAGCTGTAAAGAGCATAGATATTAGAGATAATTTCAAGAGTTTCTGTGACAAGGTTTTTAATGGAGAAACATTGATTATATCAAGACCCAAAAATGAAAATATTGTTATGATTTCTGAATCTGAATACAATGAGATGATGAAAGCTAAGAGAAATGCTGATTATTTAGCTATGCTTGATAAATCTATGGCAGAGGCTGAAACAGGCGGTCTTATTGCAAAGACTATGGAAGAACTGGCGACATACGAATAACAATTTACAGGGGTCTTTCCAACATCGAAGGGTAGTGAATTTCCAACTATGCCAAACGAAAGGATTTAATTATGAATATCATATTCACGCCTACTGCATGGGAACAGTACATCAATTGGCAGAAGGAAGATAAAAAAATGGTCAGGCGTATCAATGAACTTATAAAAGATATTGACCGTAATGGAATTTTAAGTGGTATTGGTAAACCGGAGCCATTAAAATATCGCAAAGCATGTAGCAGGCGTATTAGTGATGAACACAGATTGGTCTATAATATGGATAATAACCAAAACCTGATTATTTATTCATGCAAATATCATTATGAAGAGTAGCATAACCAATCTACTTGAGCATCCCCCTTTTTGTGGAACAGTTTTTATCCGGGGATAAAATTATGTCAACTTACAGTGGAGAACTGTGAAGGTATTCCTTTGCAAAGAAGGCTGGAAAGACATATCCAAGAGAAAGAAGGCACATAAATGAATAAAGGAAAAAAATTTTTAAAAGGCTTGCTGATAACGTTGGCGGTGCTGGTAATCGTGGCGGCAATCGGCGTTCTGCTGTGGTATGTGGCAAAGCAGAACGATAAATTACCCACGATTTTCACGGGAGGACAAGCGGTGCAGACCAGTGCTAAGGCAGAGCTGGAAACCGCCTCGGAGGTGGAAGAAAGCGTGGAAAGCGAAGAAACCAGACAGGAAAACGAAACCGCGCAGGAAACCCAGACCGTGGAAGTTCAGGAGACGGCGGAATCCACCCCAGAAGAAACCGCCGTGATAGAAACCGAGGAAGCCGCAGAAACAGCCACCATGGAAACCACGATTTCAGGAAACGAGATTTTGACCGTCTCCGGTAATGAGGCACTTACCGTGTCCGGTAATGAAAGCACTGCCTTGCATACCGAAGAAAACAGTACGGAAGAAACCGGTGGGGAAACCCAGGGACAGCCGGCAGAAGGAAGTGAAACGGAGGAGGCTTCTGCACAGGGCAGCAGCCTGTGGGTCAGCACCGCAGGAGGCACTACGACGAAAACCAACGAAATTACCGGTTACGAGGTAGAAATGGATGACTTCGGACTGGCGGAGGATCAGGGACCGGCCATCACAGCGGAATTTGCCAGATTGACTTTCACCGGAACCAATACCGACCGTACCAATTGGCTGAATAACCAGATACAAAAGCTGGAAGATGCCTACCAGAAACAGGTGGAGGATGCGAACCTCAGTGCCAAGCAGCAGGAACTGGCAGAGGCTGGTTTTTCCGGCATATTGACCTATTCCCCCAAGACAGCGGAATCTGTCTACTATGAAGGGGGTGTAGTGAGCATTGCCTATCAATCTGTCTGGTATGAGGATGGCATTAAGCATCAATCCTGGGATACACTAAACGTGGACACTTCCACCAGAAAGAGCATTCCTTTACAGGATGTCCTGGAAATGTCGCTGGAGGAAACCCAGGAGACGATTATCCAGGCACTCCAGTCCCAGTATGGCGTGAGCCGTAACCGAATCAAGGATATTATTCAGGACAAGACAGAATTTTCTTATTATTATGACAAAGATTCCCTTGTGGTATGCTTTGACTCTTATGAACTGGGACTGCCAAATGCGGAACAGCAGATTATCCTGGACCGACCGCTATCAGATAATTGACAGTAAACCCATGAATTTGCTAGTATACATATGAAATGAAACAATCGGAGGAGTGACAGTATGCCAAAATTAAATGAGAATTATCTGAACTTAAAAGAAAGTTATTTATTTTCCGAAATCGCCCATCGCGTGAGCAAATACAGTGAAGAACATCCGGATAAAAAAGTGATTCGTCTGGGAATCGGGGATGTATTTCTTCCCCTGGGTTCTAAAGTGATCGAGGGACTGCATAAGGGTGTGGATGCCCAGGCATCTTCCGATACCTTTAAAGGGTATGGTCCGGAGCAGGGATACGGTTTTCTGCGTGATGCCGTTGTCGATTATTATGGAAGAAACGGGGTCACCATTGCACCGGAAGAGGTTTTCGTATCCGATGGAGCCAAGAGCGATACCGGAAACATTACCGACTTATTTGGAAATGACAATGTGATTCTGATTCCCGATCCGGTTTATCCGGTTTATGTGGATACCAACATCATGTGTGGTCGGAATATTACCTATATTGATGCCAATGCAGAGAACAACTTCCTGCCGATGCCCGACCCGTCTGTGCACGCAGACATTATTTATATTTGTTCTCCGAATAACCCCACAGGTGCCGCATATAATAAAGAACAGTTAAAGGTGTGGGTGGATTATGCACTGAAAAATGACGCAGTGATTCTTTACGATTCCGCGTATGAGTGCTTCATTACCGACGAGACACTGCCCCGCAGCATCTTTGCTATTGAGGGTGCCAAGAAATGTGCGATCGAGTTCTGCTCTCTTTCCAAGACCGCAGGCTTTACCGGAACTCGCTGCGGTTATACCATTGTGCCGAAGGAACTGAAATTCACAGCCTCCAATGGTACAGAGATGAGCCTGAATGCGATGTGGAACCGTCGTCAGACCACCAAATTCAATGGAGTGTCCTATATTGTACAGTGTGGTGCGGCAGCAGCCTTTACCGAGGAAGGCATGGCTCAGTGCAAACAGAACATCGCTTATTACCAGGAAAATGCAAAACTGATTTCTGCCATGATGGAGAAAAAAGGCATCCGCTACTTCGGCGGTATCAACTCTCCCTACATCTGGTTCGAGTGCCCGAAGGGAATGGAGTCCTGGGAGTTCTTTGATTATCTGCTGGAAAATGCCCAGGTAGTTGGTACACCGGGAGCCGGCTTTGGCGAAAATGGCAAAAATTACTTCCGACTCACCTCTTTCGGAAACCGGGAGAACACACAGGAAGCAATGGAACGCTTTGATCGTTTATTTTAAGTAGAAGTAAATGCGTCCCCCTTGAGGCCTTGCTGACCTCAAGCGGGGACGTTTTCCATCATACCGGAAACGGCAATTGCACTCCTATACGATGAAAAACGCTCCGCAGAGAGCATAAGGTGCCTGGCTATCGCGAAAAGAAAGGATTGGAAATTATGATATATACAGTGACTCTGAATCCATCTCTGGATTATTTTTTATCGGTGGAGCATTTCTCCATTGGCAAAACGAATCGTTCCACAGAGGAGGTTTACCGTCCCGGTGGAAAGGGCATCAATGTGTCCTGGGTGTTACATAATCTGGGACTGGAAAGCACTGCACTGGGTTTTCTGGCAGGCTTTTTCGGGCGGCAAGGGTATCAACGTCGCTATGATTTTGCAGAATCTAGGTGTAAGTAATCGTGCGCTGGGATTTCTGGCAGGCTTTACCGGACAGGAAATCAAACGCCAGATGGAAAGTACGGGAATTACCACCGACTTCATTGAACTTCCCCGGGGAATGTCCCGCTTAAATGTAAAAATCAAACAGATGGATGCCACGGAAATCAATGCCAGTGGACCGGTTCTCTCGGAGGAGAATCTGAAACAGCTGCGGCAGACC
>USSP01000127.1 GCA_900557385.1 uncultured Lachnospiraceae bacterium | reverse complement strand
CATCCATATGGAGGTAACCGTAAATCCTCCGACTCCTCCACAGATTATAGCCGCCAGATACGAAGTAAATAAGGCAAGCGGAAGAACTCCCTCACTGGAAATCACTGCTCCCGGATATGAACCGGTCACGGTATCAGGTACACAGATTCTCGCAGGCACAGATGCCATCCAGCCTGTGGAAATGACTCCGGTGGAGGTGGAGACTGCCCCGGAGGAAGATATTGTCATCCCTGATCATACTCTTTGGGGCGAATATCCTCCGAAAATTCCGGAAGATGAGATCAAGCCCATGTATGAAAGCGGTGAAATCGTTCTCTCCCGCGTGGTGATTCCGGAGTATATTGTAGTACACGATGGAGTGCCCCAGGATCGTTCTGCCCCTAATTATTATGTGAAATATAAGGACTATATCAAAAATGTAGTGTCTTCGGAAATCTACGCCACCTGGTCAGAAAATACGATCTACGCCAATATTCTGGTGATTTTGTCCTTTACCTTGAACCGGGTGTATACGGAGTGGTACCGCAACCAAGGCTATGATTTCACCATTACTTCCTCCACTGCCTATGATCAAAAATGGATGTATGGACGTAACATTTATTCCAATATTTCCCAACTGGTAGACTCCATCTTTGCAAACTATCTTTCCCGCCCAGGTGTACGCCAGCCGATCTTTACTTCCTACTGTAACGGTACCACTGCCACTTGTACGGGTTTAAGTCAGTGGGGATCCAAATATTTGGGGGAGCAGGGATATACCCCCATCGAAATCGTACGCTATTATTACGGAAATGACATGTACATCAATACTGCCACCAGTGTATCCGGTATTCCATCCTCCTGGCCGGGTTACGACCTGACCATCGGTGCCAGCGGAGAAAAGGTGCGCCAGCTGCAGCAACAACTAAACCGTATTGCCCAAAATTATCCAGCTCTGCCTACGCTGGCTGTGGACGGGATCTATGGCAGCAATACTGCAAATGCCGTCCGTATTTTCCAACGGATTTTTGGTCTTCCCCAGACCGGTGTGGTGGATTATCCCACCTGGTATAAAATCTCGGAAATTTATGTAGGAGTCAGCCGTATTTCGGAACCGGATTAAAAGCTTTCTGCCACGTTTTTTCTAAGCTATGCCTCCCTCCATGGGCATATAGATCCGTTGCTTTCATTTTTGCCCAAACAGAAGAGAAAATACCGCGAAATTTGTGCATCTTAACCACTCATAAAAGGACGCACGGGCAAAATATTTCTTTTTGCTGTATTTTTGCCCGTGAAAGCGCATCAATAACGGGCAAAAAACATCAGCGTAATGCAATTTTGCCCGTAAGTTTACATAATGCAAGTAAAATAGACCTCTGTTTTTCAAAAATTGCATTGTACATGGGCAAAAATCGAGGTAAATTTGCCATATGCCCAACGCTTGATTGTAAATAAGAAAATTGCACACGAAAATACGGGATTATATATATCTAAATTTGATTGACAAACAAAATACTGTGTGATACGTTAAGTTTAACGTTAAACCCTTTTGGCAAGTTGCGCAAAGGTTAATGTTTAAATTTGGGGTTTGTAATGTGGAAAACATAACAGGGAGGAAAAACGATGAGACAAAATCTAAGACGGATGAAACGGTTATTTACCATTCTGTTAACTGGAATTGTGATTTCTGTTAATGCATTAAGTGTATATGCATTCGATGGCAATCGTTTGGCATATACAGATCAACAAGTCCAGGCTGTGCAGGATGGTAATTCTGATGCGATTACCGTAGGTAATAATATGGATGAACCGGGGAAAGATTCAGCAGGAAAAGACGGCGCGGTTGAAAGTGGTACAGAAGGGAAAAGTGCAGATAAAGATTCAGCAGGAAAAGACGGTGAAGGCGAAAGCAGTACAGAAGGAGACAGTGCAGACAAAGATGCCGCAGGAAAAGACGGTGAAGGTGAAAGCGGTGCAGAAGGAGAAAGTGCAGACGAAGATTCCATCGGAAAAGATGATGTGAATGAATATACCCTGGAAAATGCAGAAGAAGACGGTGCAGATGAAAACAGTGAAGAAGACGATACAGAAGGTACCACCTATGATATTGCAGACTGGATAAGTGATGTGCAGCTTTTTTATTGTAGGGATGGCTTAGACGGAAATTACAGCCGCTATGGGGAGTTGTATGAAGAATCCCTTTATTCCGGATGTGGATTAAAGGCAAACGTTGCCTTTAATGTACCGGATGGAATTACGCTTAATTATAAAGACCAGCTCAAATTCACACTTCCGGATTTCCTGTCTGGTATTGTGGATGCCAAAGATGGAATCATTGTCGAAAAGGATAGTACGACACCGATTGGCAGTTACGAAATTGTTCCGGGCGAAAAGGGGGGAGAGATTAGTCTTTCCTTTAATAAAAGCTACTTTGAAAAAGGTGGAAGCATCAGTTATGGTGCCGTGTCCTTTAAGGGACTGATGAATGTGATGGATGATGTGACTTCCAAAGAGGAAAGAACGTTATACTTCGGTAGTTATCCGGTTAAGGTCTGGTTAGCACCGGTTGACAGCGGAACAGGATATCTGGACATCTGGAAAACACATAAGAATGGTTCCACACCGGAAATTGTTACTTATACGGTTACTGTGGAGGCAAGGAAAGAGAGTGAGATAGCTCTGCATGAGGTGGTTCTGAAGGACATTTTTACAAGCGGTAAGGAATATGTTCAACAGATTCGGATAGATAATTTTGGTGTAAGCAATGGAACGGTAACCTTTCAAGGTGACCCATATGTAACATCGGAAAATACACTGGAATGGAAAATTGGAACCATGGAGCGTGGTTCGAAGGTTACCTGCACCTATACGGTTACCTTTGGCCCTGGGGAGCAGGCTTCTGCCCAGCCCAAAGGTTACTTTGAAAATACAGCGACGGTATCCGCTAGAAATGCAAAATTCCCTGAAAAAGTCTCTGACCGTTACGAGATGCCTGCGGATATTAAAATGGGTAAAAAAGTAATTCCCCAGACCTTTCAGGATTCAAGAACTGGAAAAACGGTTACGGAGGAATATAACTATGAAGACCATTCTGCTCTTTATGAAATAACCGTAATCAACAAGAGTTCGTCATTCCCTGCATTTCTGGATAAGCTGGTGGATTCCTTTAGCCAACAGGAACGAGATATTGTTGTAGGATATGGAGATTTTGAAATCAATGAGGGAAGCGCGGATGCCCCTGAAACCGATATAGCAAATGGGGAAATCACATGGAAAAATGTCAGTATACCGGTAGGTGGAACGGCGACCATCCGCTATAAGGTTTATTTTGCAGATTACCGGAACGGAAACCGGGATGGGAAAAAGGACATTTACACATTTGAGAATTATAGTGCATTGTATATTGATGTTGAAAGCGATGCACATGCATATGCAGGAAATAAGAGTTTTTCTACAACTCTAACATCTATATATGACGAAACACTTAATGTTAAGCGTGATTATTTTACAAAAACAGCCCAAACACGAACAGATTCCATCCATTTTTACATCTATGTCAACGCAGAAAAGAAGTACGATTTGTATGATTTTACAGGGTGGACAATTACGGAAAAATTGAAAAGCCAAAGCTGGGACCGAAAAGATGATTTGAAGATTAAACCGGGGTCGGTTAAGATTTACTATGCAGATTCCAATAGAGCATTGGCGCAATGTAAAGAATTGGATAACACAGGGGTCAGCTATCAGGAACAAAGCTTTTCCTATCAGGTGCCGGAGGGATATGGAAAAAAATATATCGTAATATCCTATGATGTAATACCGAACGTAGAATTGACACCCGGAGAAACGTTATCCTGTTACAATACTGCACGAATTTCTGCCGGAGACAGATTTTTTGAGGTTGCAAAAGGTGGTGATATAAAAGTTAAACCAGCGACTCTTTCCAAAAAATGTACCTCTTACAATGACTCGGAGATTTACTGGAAATGCAGTTTCAGCAATAGCAGTGCTTTCGTACAGAAGGGCTATCATTTTGTGGATTACATGTGGACTAACGATGGACATGGAAGAACAGGAGACGACCATTATCTGGATACCGAGGATATGGAATTGCAGGTAGTTGCAGATGGAAAGGTGATTCCGGAGAGCGAGGATACCTGGACATTGAATCTTCAGGAAAATTATGGTGATTTTGGAATTTACTTTCATAATGATACACCCTATAAGAGTGTTGATATTACCTATAAAACAAAAGTAAAGAAACAGCCTGAGATTTATGCTTACAACGAATTCCGTCTGTATTCAAGAGGGTCAAATGGTACTGTAGGGAAGGCAGCAGACAGTGTAAAATTTAATCGTACACATAAAAGTGATGTCTGTAAAAAGTATAAAGGCTTTGATGCATCGGCCGGAACCATGGAATGGTGGATCGGAATTAATAAATGCGGAGAAATGTCCGGTCAGGTTGAACTCAGGGAAATCCTGCCGGAAGGGCACACCTTTGTAGATGTTTCTGTTGTGCAAGTGGGAGACGGATATGGAGAAGATGCCGATAAGGTGACGGTAACACTGCTGTCCAGTGAACCGGGGCAGGTAAAATTATCGGTTGACGGAATCAAAAACGGCAACAGAGATACGGTGATCTGGGGCGAACAAACCAGCCAGACAGCGACGGTATGGATAAAGGTTACAACAAAGCTGACATCGGAGCAGATGACCCAGTATGTCTTGGGAAAGAAACTGGTATATACCAACCGTGTTATTCTTCGGGATGACACAGATAATCCGGAACTGGAGGCGACTGCTACCGGCGCAATCCAGACAAAAACGATGACCAAGGAGGGAATCTATGCGGATGGAATTGCATCCTATACCGTAGATATTAATCCTTCGGGAGCAGATATTGTACCGGAAGAAGACAGCGTAACTCTGACGGATGAAATGGCCGAACAGATGGTATTATATCCGGAAACCATAAAGCTGACTGATGAATCAGGAACAGCGGTCAATTACGATTTGAAGCTGATTTCTCCCTATCAGTTTGAAATTACGGTACCGGATAGCAGACATCTGACACTTACCTATGATAGTTATGTGAAAGGCAAGGTGGGAGAGGTTTATGCAGCAGTAAGTAATACCATATCCTACAAGGGTTATACGACGACCCCGGGAGAAACGCATACTTTCCAGAATCTGTGTATCCAGAGATGTGCAGCGTATGCAGGCGGCTACAATATCTTTTTGAAAAAGATGAGCAACGATGGAGAATTGCTAAGCGGTGCACAATTCCAGATTTATTATTTTGACGGAAACGAGATGGTTCCTGATAAAATTGTTACAACAGGCACAAACGGCAAGGCAGTAATTCCGGTCAATATCGGTGAAAACGATACGAAAGCAAAGAAATATGCTTATCAGGAAATCAAAGCACCAGAAGGATATGTACTGGATAGTGAAATATATGAGTTTTATGTAGCGGCACCCAAAGGAACCTCAGGCACGGGACAGCAGCCGGAAAATATCTATCAGATTGGAAGTGAGCTGCTCGTATTAAATGAGAAAAAGGCTCCGGAGCAAACGGAAACACCGACAGAGACGCCGACAGAAACACCATCGACAACACCGTCCTCAACACCGGAACAAAAGGCAACTACAACCGCAACACCT
>USSP01000126.1 GCA_900557385.1 uncultured Lachnospiraceae bacterium | reverse complement strand
AACATGGCAAAGGAGCTTGCAAAGGGTACAAAACCAACGGTAGATAAACCGGCTGCAATACCGATCATATCAGCTTCTGCGATACCGCAGTCAATATGTCTGTCGGGATATGCTTTCTTAAACATAGCGGTCTTGGTAGCGGCTGCCAGGTCAGCATCCAGTACAACGATTTCCGGATGTTCTGCGCCCAGTTCTACCAGAGTGGCGCCATAACTTTCTCTTGTTGCAACTTTCTTTACATCTGCCATTCTTATTCACCTGCTTTCTCTAATTCCGCATCGATTTTTTCCAAATCAGCCATTGCTACCGCGAATTCCTCGTCATTAGGAGCCTTGCCGTGCCAATCAGCCACACCTTCCATGAAGGAAACGCCCTTTCCTTTCAGGCTGTGTGCAATGATAGCGGTAGGCATGCCCTTTGTCTCACGGGCTTCCTTGAAAGCAGCGCGAATTGCGTCGAAATCATGGGCATCCACGTTGATTACATGGAAATTAAATGCTTCGAATTTTTTATCAATCGGATAGGGAGAACATACATCATCAATGTTTCCATCGATCTGCAAGCCATTGTTATCCACGATGACACAGAGGTTGTCCAGCTTACGATGTCCTGCGAACATAGCAGCTTCCCAAACCTGTCCCTCCTGGATCTCACCATCTCCAAGTAATGTATATACACGGAAGTCTTTACCAGACATTCTGGCACCCAGAGCCATGCCCACAGCAGCGGAGATTCCCTGTCCCAGTGATCCACTGGACATATCCACACCGGGAATATGCTTCATATCAGGATGTCCCTGTAAATAAGAACCCAGATGACGCAGTGTCAGCAAATCCTCCTCCGGGAAATATCCTCTGTGTGCCAGAGCTGCATACAATCCGGGAGCAGTATGTCCCTTGGAAAGTACGAAACGATCTCTGTTGGGATCTTTCGGGTTTTTCGGATCAATGTTTAATTCTTCAAAATAAAGGAATGTAAAAATGTCAGCTGCGGACAAAGATCCGCCCGGATGTCCGGCTTTTGCGCTGTGAACACCTTTTACGATACCCTTGCGCACCTGGTTTGCATGCTTTGCAAGTTCTAAATTATTCATGGTTCCCTCTTTCTGTCGTCTCTAGCGACTTCTCATCATTTAGCAGAGTCGTCAATACTATATCACAGTTTTTCAAAAAGCAAAAGGGGTTTTCTTATGATAAAGGAAACAGCCCCACAAGAGCTGCGGAGCTGTTCCTTAAAGGGATTATGCTATTTCTCAAATTACTGACATAATTTCTTGAATTCGTCAGCTACGAACTGAACCTTAGGTCCGATAACGACCTGAACACTGGTTTTACCAGGTCTGATAACCCCTGCAACACCCGCCTCTTTAATCTTCTTCTCATTTACAACGGTGTTGTCTTTTACTTCCAGACGAAGTCTGGTAATGCAGTTGTCAACGCTGGTAATGTTTGCTTTACCGCCCAGACCCTCTAAGATGGTAGCTGCAATAGCGGTATAGTCATTGTTTGCCAGTTCAACAGTTGCTTCTTCTTCCTCGTCATCCTCTCTACCAGGAGTCTTTAAATCGAATTTAACAATTACGAAACGGAATACCAGGTAGAATACAACGAAAGCTGCGATTCCAAGAGGAATGATTAACCATGTCTTCTGTGCTGCCGGCAAGGATGCGGAGAACAGTAAGTCAGTAGCACCAGCGGAGAAACTGAATCCTGCGCGGAAACCTACTAAAGTGGTAATTACGGTAAAGATACCGTACAGTAAAGCGTATACCAGGTACAGACCAGGAGCTAAGAACATGAAACCAAACTCGAAGGGCTCGGTAACGCCGCAGATGAATGCACATAATGCTGCGGAACCTAATAAACCGATAGCAACTTTTTTCTTCTTGGTCTTTGCAGTCTGGATCATAGCCAGAGCAGCACCAGGGATACCAAACATCATACAAGGGAAGAATCCGGACATGTACATACCAAGACTCCAGGTAACATCTGCAGATGTCTCACCAGCCCAGAAGTGGGACAGGTCGCCAAGACCGATGGTGTCGAACCAGAAGATGTTGTTCAATGCGTGATGTAATCCGGTAGGGATTAACAGACGGTTCAGGAATGCGTAGATACCAGCACCAACTGCGCCTAATCCTACGATACCACGACCAACTGCTAACAGTAAGCCGAACAGTAAAGGCCATACGAACAGCAGGATTGCGGAAACAACGATGGAAACAACGCCAGCAACGATGGCAACGCAACGCTTACCGCTGAAGAATGCCAGCCAGTCAGGCAGCTTGGTGTTCTTGAACTTGTTGTAGCAGGTAGCACCAATGATACCAGCCAGAATACCGATGAACGGGTTTGCAATCTTGCTGAATGCAAGAGTTTTATCTGCATTCTCAGCAAGGGAAGGCATGAGAGTTGTTACAGAACCTACTGCAAGCAGGTTTGTCATCATCAGCCAGGATGCTAATGCTGCAAGAGCAGAAGTTCCGTCATGATCATCAGCCATACCAACACCGACACCGATTACGAACAACCATGCCATGTTGTCAATAAGGGCTCCACCTGCTTTTACCAGGAAGAAACCTAACTTCGGAATAAATCCGACAATGTCACCACCCTGCATGGTTGCGGGACATAATAAGTAACCAATACCCATCAGAATACCACAGATGGGAAGGCACGCTACGGGAAGCATTAATGCTTTACCTAGTTTTTGTAAATATTTCATTTACACATCCTCCTTCATAAGTATAATCCCTTTTATTTTATGCCGGATGATTCCGGCTAAAATACAAATTATTTCGTTACGTGCAGAACCGCTTCACCGGGCTCTACATCCTTTCCTGTGACTGCCTCTACTGCCTGGTAATCACCTGTGTTGCAGACCACCATCGGTGTGATGGTATCAATGCCAAGGCCTTTCAGCGCATCCAGATCTACGGAAATGAGTAAATCACCTTTCTTTACGGCATCTCCTGTGGCTTTGTGGGCTGTGAAATGCTGCCCATTTAAAGCAACCGTTTCCAGTCCGATATGAATCAAAAGTTCCACTCCTTCCGTGGTGGTCATGCTGACTGCATGCATCGTATCAAATAATAAATCAATGGTTCCGTCTGCAGGTGCATAAATCTTTCCTTCTGTAGGAAGAAATGCCACGCCTTTTCCCAGAATTTCTTCACCAAAGGTGGGGTCGCTGACTTCACTGATGGGAACGGCTTTTCCTTTTACCGGAGCCCCGATTTCCATGCCGTCCTGCTTCTTTTTGAATAACTGAAACATCTCTATCTGCTCCCTTCTGTCTGATCTTTCATAAAAACTCTTTTAATATGAATGGCGAGATACATAATCTCTTCTTCTGTAATCGTATCGCCATACTTGTCTTTGATGAACTCTGCAACTTTTCTGCCGCAGGCAAATTCCCGCGGATATTTATTTTCCAACGATGCAGCAAATTCCATATCATCGTCCGGCAGAAGTTCATGGCTGCATACCCTTCGGACCAGAAATTTCAAGTGGCTCAGAAACCGTTCGTAATGGATGGAGTCCTCATCATAATCTGACTCCATTTCCCTCTGAATATACTGTAACAGTTCTTGAAGCATGTTGGTTATTGCAAAGGTATGACTGATGTCGGTATTATATTCTGCATTTACAATATGAAGTGCAATAAAACCTGCCTCATCCTCTGTGAAATCCGTATGTAACTGCTCATTCAACAAGTTAATGGCATATTCACCCAGTTGGTATTCCACTCTGTAAAATTGTCTGATTTCCCAAAGGAGCGCATTTTTCAGGCAGATTCCTTCTGACTGGCGCTGAATTGCAAAGTTGATATGATCTGTCAGAGTGACATAGATGCTCTGATTCAGTTTGGTATCCAGAACTTCCTTCGCTTTGGCGATAATATTTTCCGTCAGCTGCATGTGTTCCATTGGGATATTTTCCAGGATTTCCTGAAACTGTCTGGAAATCGTCTCGTTCTCAATGCGGAAAACCTTTTCAATCCGGCTCTCATCAATGGTGTCACCCACATGCGCCTTGAATCCGATTCCTCTTCCCATGACAACTACTTCCTGTTGTTTGTCATCAAAAGCAGATATGACATTGTTGTTTATAATTTTCTGAATTACCATTTGCTTCTATTATCCCCTGGGAAGCTGTAATTAAAAAAAACCAAACTTTACTTCAATCCATGCATGAATGTTGTAAAATTTGGTTTTGCCTGCTAGTCAGTAACAATCCAATCAATATTGTTGTGTACAAGTATTATCATAATCTAATTTGTGCATTATGTCAAGTTTTTCTTTTATATATTTTGCTTATATAGATATTTTGACGCGACTTATAAAACGTTTCTTGACTAGAATGTACAACTTTATCAATTTCTTGCGGTTTTCTTTTTACAGGTTGCTGTTAAAAAATGCGCTAAGACCTGCTGCCGCATCTCCTTCATCTTCGCCTTCTACTTCCACCTTTACAGTCTGTCCCTTCTTTACCCCCAGGCTCATCACGGCCATCAGTCTGGAAGCATCTACCGTTTTGCCCTCTTTGGTCAGGGAAACATGACTCTTATATTTGCCCACTTCTTTTACCAGAAGCCCTGCCGGTCTTGCATGAATTCCCAATTCGTCCTTTACTGTGTACTCAAATGTTTTCATTTTAAATCCTCCTTGTTTTTATTTGTTCACGCTTGCATGCATGATTTTATCTCTCACCGGAAGCACCATGGAAGGGGAAACAGATAACTCGTCAATTCCCATCTTAACAAAGGTTTCCGTCAGTTCCAGATCAGCTCCCAGTTCACCACAGATTCCTGCCCAGATGCCTGCCTTGTGAGCACTTTCTGCCACCATGCCGATCATACGCAGTACTGCGGGATGATGGGCATTATAGAAAGTGTCCAGATGCTCGTTCTGGCGGTCAATTGCCAGGGTATACTGGGTCAGATCGTTCGTTCCGATACTGAAAAAATCCACTTCTTTGGCAAGGTCGTCAGCAATCATTACCGCTGCCGGAGTTTCAATCATGACGCCCACTTCCACTTCCTTATAAGAGATGCCCTGTTCCGTGAGTTCTTTCTTCACATCGGCAATGATTTCCTTTGCTTTCTGTACTTCCCAGAGAGAAGTAATCATGGGCAGCATAATTGCGATATTGCCAAAAGCACTGGCTCGTAACAACGCCCGTAACTGGGTGCGGAAAATTTCCGGTCTGGTGAGGCAGATACGAATCGCACGATAGCCCAGTGCAGGATTGTCTTCCTCATCCAAATGGAAATAATCTACTTTTTTGTCCGCGCCGATGTCCAGGGTACGAATAATCACCTTCTTTCCTGCCATCATCTCTGCAACGGTTTTGTATGCTTTAAACTGCTCTTCCTCCGTGGGATAGTCCTGATTCTGCAAATACAAAAATTCACTGCGGAACAAACCGATTCCTGCGGCATCATTCTGCAAAACCGCAGCTACATCCTTCACACCCCCAATATTGGCATAAAGCTTGATTTCCTTGCCGTCCTCTGTAATGGCGGGTTTGGCCCTCCACTCCCCCCCCCGCTCCCCCCCCCCCCCGGCCAGCCGATATACCAGTCCATCCAGATGCCGAACAGGAACATCATGTCCCAGCAGGCATGGTACAGCATCATGCTGACCAGATCCAGTCCGCGCAGTTCGTCCAGCAGGGCGTAGCGGCTGCCCCGCCGCGGTTCG
>USSP01000125.1 GCA_900557385.1 uncultured Lachnospiraceae bacterium | reverse complement strand
TGATATCATTATCTTCCACAAGCAGAATACGGGCTCCTTTAAGGTTTTCTCCCATAGTATCGGATACCGGTATCTTCTCTGCAGGTTCTGCCTCTGGTACATATAATTCCACAATAAATTCTGTGCCTTTCCCAATCTCACTGGTCACAGAAATATTGCCTCCCATAATGTCCACCAGGCTTTTCACAATAGGAAGCCCCAGGCCGGTTCCTTTCACATCTTCTCCCCCCTTTGCCCGTTCCTGGGAAAAAGGATTATATAAATGTGGCAGAAATTCCTTACTCATGCCGATTCCGTTATCTTTGATATGAAAGCGGATTCCTTTTTTTCCGTCCAGCGGTGGCAGCTCTTCGGTGGTGAATTCCACGGTTCCACCCTTAGGTGTAAATTTTGCCGCATTAGATAACAGATTAAAGAAAATCTGATTATATCGAAGTCTGTCCACACGGATGCATTCCGCATTGGCAGCCAGACGGAAAATAAAACGGATATCCTTCTTATCCATCAACGGCTTAATTACTGTATTGATGGCATTCCTGAACTCTTCCTTGGTATAACTATCTTCCTTTAAAGTAAGTTCTCCGTTTTCGATCTTACTCATGTCCAGAATATCATTGATTAATCCCAAAAGGAAATCACTGGAGGTATCAATATTGTATAAATACTCCTTTACCTTTTGCAGATTTTCCTCTTCCTCTGCTAAATGTGTCAGACCGATAATTGCATTCATGGGTGTGCGGATATCATGACTCATCCGTGACAAAAACTCTGATTTTGCCTGTGCCGCTGATTCCGCCTTTTTTGCCACAATCTCCAACTGTTCATTTTTCCTGTTGATTTCATTATACAGAGCCTGTCTGCGCTGTTCCTCCACGGTAATATCACACCAGACATAAATGACCGCATAACTTGCATTAATCACCAGCCAGCCGGGATTCGCCAATTGGATCCAGATAAAGCATGCCGTCACCAGAAAAAACACCATAAGCAAAAAACCGTTTGATCTCGGAAGAATTTTTTTGAAATTAATCAGTACCAGGATAAGTCCGAAA
Organism: uncultured Lachnospiraceae bacterium; assembly: GCA_900557385.1. Classification (GTDB taxonomy): domain Bacteria; phylum Bacillota; class Clostridia; order Lachnospirales; family Lachnospiraceae; genus UMGS2037. The sequence continues at coordinate 4,662 of USSP01000125.1, read as the reverse complement.
GCCGAATAGAACATGATGGCACCTACTCCCACCGGCATGAATAAAGTGCCGCGGGAATATTCCATCTGTCTTGATAAATGAAAGAATAACGCAGAAAAAGGATTCGTCAGCGCCAGAATAACATATACCGCATACGGAATCATAATCCATATGAGGTCACGATTTAAATGCTTCACCGAATAATCCTTATGAATCAATACATAAGAATAACACACCCATATAGCTGCCAGAAGCGGCATAATGGCTATGTAAACTGTCATGGAAATTTGATACGACCACCAATGAGTCGACCAGTTCATCTCCAGAGACGAAATAATATCAATGATTACGTTTAAAATACTTACGATCAGAACAAGATAAAACGCATTGTCCTGTATATCACTCCGGGTCTTCCTCTGTGAATGCTCTTTGATCAGCATAACCAAAAAAACCGCCAGTGCAAAATAGTCCGTCTCTACGTGCCACATATCTCCTGCCCCATGTTCCGGTGGTGAACTGCCTACGACAGTCCGGAACTCCTTGTTACCATAGTAACACACCAGGGGACAAAAACAACAAAATTTTACAAATCCTGCCTTTTATTAATATATTTTCCGAAAACAGGCCTCCAGCTGACACACAATTTCTCTATCCAGCCAGCCCTTATCTGCCATCTCCATCAAAATCCCACAGGCTTTTTCATGGGGCATCCCGGATTTATAGGGACGGCTTTCTGTCAACGCCTGATAAATATCCACACACGCCATCATCCGTTCCTGTACATCCAGTTCTGCTGCTGTCTTTCCGAAAGGATACCCGGTACCATCCAGTCTTTCATGATGAAAGGCTGCCCAGTCCCGTAACTGTTCAAAGTCTTCTACTTCGGATAGAATATCGTAGGTATAAGCTGCATGATGTTTCATCACGGTATACTCATCTGCTGTCAGACGATCCGGTTTTTCCAGAATTTCATTTCCTACAGCAACTTTCCCAATATCGTGCAAGGCACCTGCAAGATACATTTTCTCCGATGTTTCCTCGTCAAACCCCATAAACCTGGACAGCTGTTCGGCATCGGTAGCTACTCCAATGGAATGCGTACTTGTAAAAGGAGATTTATAGTCGACGATTTTTGCAAAGAAATCTGCCACTGCTTTAATCTGGTTGAAGGTAAGTTCCTGCCTGATTCGTGGGACTTTACTCCACAGGCGTTTTTCCAAATCCGCTTCTCCCAGAGTTAAAAAGTGTTCCTCCGGGAAGGCGGTCAGAAAGGCATCCACACAAGCTTCATCCACAATCGTTCCCTTTGCTCTTGCCAGAAAACTTTTTGCTCTCTCCCAGGTATCCGTTGTAAAATTCTCCACACGGCAAAAGCCGTCCAGAATATCGCATAAGTGAATGATTCTGGCAAATCGTGGGATTTCCTGCCAGGTCTTTTTAAAGGGTCCGCTCCCATCTGCATTTTCGTGATGATATAAGATGACATTTTCCACACCTCCATGAAAGGGCAGCTCTCGAATATTAGCTTCGCCCATAGAACAGTGAATGCCTACCTGTATGTTCTCTGCCCGTCCTTCCAGAAGTTTGACGCCCTGCTGTAGTTCTTCCTGGATATACTGGGTCAATGCGTTGTCGTGCAGCAATGCACATATCGCTAAATCCTGTAAACTTTTATCTTGAATTTCCATGGTCTGTGCCATACATACACTCATATATGCCACACGTTTTGCATGCTTACTGGTCACATGTACCAGTTCTGCCTCTACACAGTCCAAGGCATAGGAGCATGCACCTATTAATCCTAAAACATCTAATTCCATCTATGTACCCTCTGTCTCTTTCTTATGCTTTTCTATAAGCGGCCAGCTTTTGTAACCTTGCAATTGCCTCATCCAGAACACTCTGCTGCCTTGCAAAATGGAGCCGGATGAGATGATTTACATCCTCCTTAAAGAAGCTGGAGCCGGGAACTGCTGCCACACCAATGTTTTTGATCATCCATTCGCAAAACTCCAAGTCAGTAAATCCGGAAAACTCCGGCAAGTCAAGGAACTCCTGAATATCCACCAGTACAAAATATGTTCCCTGGGGAATATTATGCTTTAAACCGATTTGATCCAGCCCCGCCAGGAAATAGTTTCTCTTTTGGGTGTAGCTATCCAATAATTCTTTGTAATAGTCCTCTCCAAATCGCAGCCCTACTGCAGCAGCCTCCTGCAAGGGTGCCGCTGCACCTACCGTCAGGAAATCATGCACCTTTTTGGCTGCCTCAATCACCTTTTCCGGCCCGATCAGATACCCAAGACGCCATCCGGTGATGGAGTAGGTTTTGGACAGCGAATTACAGGTGATGGTATGGTCATACATACGGGGTAAGGATGCCATGCAGACATGTTTGGCCGGTGCATAAACCATATGCTCATATACCTCATCTGTAATTACATAGGCATCATATTCCAACGCCAGATTGCCGATGGCCGTCAGCTCCTCCTCTGTGAAAACCTTTCCACAAGGATTGGAAGGATTGCACACGATGATGGCTTTTGCCCCTTCTTTAAATCCATCTGCAATCAATTGAAGATCGAAATTGTATTCCGGTGGAACAAGGGGAATATAAATTGGGTCTGCTCCGGACAGAATTGCATCCGCTCCGTAATTCTCATAAAAAGGGGAAAAAACCATGACTTTGTCACCGGGATTGCAAATCGTCATCATGGCACACATCATGGCTTCCGTTCCACCACAAGTCACCACGATTTCCTTGTTGGGATCAATGGTCCGTCCAATCGTTTTCCCCTGCTTTTCTGCCAGGGCTTCTCTGAAATTCTGGGCTCCAAAGGTCACTGCATACTGGTGGGGTCCTTCCTTGGCAACCCTTGCCAGTGCATCCGTAATTTCCTTCGGCGGATCACAGTCCGGAAATCCCTGGGATAAATTGATGGCTCCGTATTGATTGCTGATTCTGGTCATCCGCCGGATGACAGAATCGGTAAAAGTTTCTACTCTATGGCTAAGTTGGGGCATAAACGATTCCTCTCTATCAAGCTTTCGTACATGATTTATTATTTTAGAATAACACAAAAATCATAAAACTGTATCATTTATTTTAGCACATAACTACCAAACATTGTATTGGCTTTTTTCCAAACCCTCTATCTCCCTATTGTATCTCTTCCATATTCCCCGTATAATCTATATCAAATCGCAATATTTTTACAGAAGGAGCAATAGACGATGAAATTTATTTCTTGGAATGTGAACGGGCTTCGTGCCTGTGTGCAGAAGGGATTTCTTGATTTTTTCCATACCATTGATGCAGACTTTTTCTGTATTCAGGAATCAAAGCTTCAGGAAGGGCAGATTGACCTGGATTTACCCGGATATTATCAATACTGGAATTACGCAGAGAAAAAGGGCTACTCTGGTACAGCCATTTTTACCAAACAGGAACCTCTTACGGTCACCTACGGCATTGGTATCCCTGAACATGACAGAGAAGGACGTGTAATTACACTGGAGTATGAAACCTTTTATCTGGTAACCTGCTACACTCCCAACTCCCAGAACGAGTTGGCGCGCCTCCCCTACCGTATGGACTGGGAAGATGCTTTCCTGTCTTATCTTAAAGTCCTCGATGAGATAAAACCGGTTATTCTCTGTGGTGATTTAAACGTGGCACACCAGGAAATTGATTTGAAGAATCCTAAAACCAATCACCAAAATGCCGGTTTTTCCGATGAAGAGCGCGCAAAAATGACGACGCTTCTGGAATCCGGTTTTACAGACACCTTCCGCTATTTCTATCCTGATACAGAGGGCATTTATTCCTGGTGGTCGTACCGTTTCAAAGCCCGTGAAAAGAATGCTGGATGGCGTATCGACTACTTCATTACCTCCAAATCTCTGGATGACAAATTGGAAAAGGCAGCAATCCTCACCGACATTCTCGGTTCGGACCACTGCCCTGTTGAGTTAGATATTGCACTTTCTTGACAGGTGAACATCCTTTCACCTATTTCAGACTTAGGCCCCAGGTCTTATAGATTCTGGGGCTTTCCGCCAGTCTATACGCCTGACTATTTGATACCTGTTTACAAAAATCATATGCTTTTCCTATTATAAGATATCGCAAAAGCTTCATACTCAAATCAGATGAAATTCCTTATAAAGCTCTTGGCGTGCTTCGGGATCGGTAGAGGCACGGGTAATATCTTCAATGCGCCCTTCTTCCACTAACAAGTGCATTAACTGTCCCATTAAATTCTCACCTTCCTGTTTACCGGCCTCTTTTCCGATAGTAATTCCCATCTGGATTCCTTTATTCCGTATGTCTTTTGCTTCATAATCTAAAATCTTTCCACCCATAATCTCTTTCACCTCTTCCTTCACTTTCTCGTATCGGTTGGCACGAAACATGGCTACCTTATCGATCATCGCTTTCAGAGACTGTCTGGTAAATTCCGTAATTTCTCCACCTTGTTCCAATAAACTCAGTCTTTGAAAGATATCCTGGTAGGTCTGATGTAGTGCTTTCCTGGCATTTGCGTTGTTTTCCAGCTGTTCCATCTGATATCGCAGAAAATAATACGGCAGTAAAAACAACAGTTTCTTATCAAAAATTTCTTCCAGATCGTAATCCTGCACCTTTACCACCGGGATCTCATAGGATACCTCTCCGCCCGG